>CAYYQJ010000040.1:0-11719 GCA_964473775.1 uncultured Bacteroidales bacterium
AAATGCCGATTTATATTGCGAAGGCAGTTCGTTGATCAATGCCTGCAGTTTCATTTTTTTTCCTTCCTCCGACAAGTTTATTTTCAAGCAAAAGACGGCATACGATATCTTTCCCAGCACCGCCAGTTGCAGTTGCCCAATATGGGCCGAGCCTTCGCGGAACTCAACATATTGCTGCTTATTGTTGATATAAAGCGTTACATCCAGGGTGGTTCCGCGGTTGGCAATAAACAAATCTTTTTTGGTTTTGATTTGATAGATATACATATCGCCATCAACATTCATCAAAAAATCCTTATCAGAAAATTTTCCTTTAAAAAGCACATCGCCCGCAAAAACTTTAAAATCCTGACGAAGTCTATAATCAATATAACTCAAACTAACCTTATTCAGCACCACCTTTTGCAACCCCAGCGAAAATTTGGTATTGGTAGTATCCGTACTTGGTTTCCAGATATGAAAATTGTCTGTACGGTCTTTATACATTTTAATTTTCACACGGGCATTATTAATAGCTATCTTTTTGATTTCGTATTGTCCAAAAATAATATCCCAGATGTTGAATTGCAGCGAAACACTTTCGGCATCCAGCAGCTTGCCTTTTTTTGCTTTATCCTTAATGGCATCCATAATAATCACATTATGAAAGGTAACAGAAGCATACGGAAAGTCTTTAAAGATAGAAAACTGAATGTCTCTTTCCACATTCTGAACAATAATTTCGGTATTGAGCCTTTTGTTCAGCTCATCAATAATCACATGTTTAACCGTGTTTTCGTAATAATAGGCAATAAACACAGTGAATAATCCCAGCACCGAAAACGTGATTAAAAGCCATTTAAGCGTTTTTTTCAGTCGGCGGGCCACCACAGGATTTTTGATTTTAAGACCGAAGGTTTTCACAGCGTTTTTTTACAAAATTAGTTTTTGCATGAAATACAAACGCAAAAATCTGAAAATATTATTCACAGAGTTTTTAAGAGCTTATCAAGTTTATAAAGTAATAGGGTTATCGGATCAATTATAAAATCCAATAACCCTATTATTATTTACCTTGATGAACTTATAACCCAATAACTTCGCTTACCGTGCAGCCACCGTAATAGGGTCCGACCAAATAAGGTCTTCATCACTATTGGTTCTAACAACCGCGCCAATAACATTAATAACATCGCCGGTTTCAAAGCCACGCGCTATAGTAATATTTTTGGAAGAGGCTTTGAGAAAACTATATTTATCGAAAGTTTCTGGAGGAGTTTTTCCCGGAAATTGCAACCAGATTACTGTTATTTCTTTATCTTCCTTAATACATGTTAATTTTAAACTGCCTCTAACCGGACCTGGTTCTGCTTCAAATTTTTCTTTTGGAGTTACAGTTCTTTCATCTGTAGCCTCAAATCCAGCCAATTCTATGGTTGCTTTGTTTCCTTTTGCCACCTTGTTCACCTCATCGGCATTTTCGTCCAGTATGGCATCCAAAGCAATACTTGCTGCCTTTAAATCATCATATTCATCATCGCCATGATTGGTTCCGTAGGCTACCTCTGCTGAAAGAAGATTTTCAGCAGCATCATCAACATGTTCTTTGTCGTGTGGTATATTCGGAAAAGTAGAACTATTTTCATCTATTTTGTTTGCATGAACTTTTGCAGCTGAAACTTTTTTCAGGAAACCTAATTTTTTGTAAGAGCGAACAACTTGATAATGTATCATAATAATAAAATTTAAAAGTTTATATTCATTAATTTTTAAGTTCAATTAAACTAATATTTCCAAAATTCTGTAAGTGAATTATTTTTTCTTGCAAAACATTAAAATCTGTAAAGGCTTCCGGTTTTCTGTTAGATCTTCCGGTTTTCTGCTAGATCTTCCGGTTTTCTGCTAGATCTTCCGGTTTTCTGTTAGATCTTCCGGTTTTCTGTCAGATCTTCCGGTTTTCTGTTTGTATTCTTAACTCCCAACTTCCTATT
This sequence comes from uncultured Bacteroidales bacterium, assembly GCA_964473775.1. GTDB lineage: Bacteria > Bacteroidota > Bacteroidia > Bacteroidales > CAIWKO01 > CAIWKO01. The sequence goes on from CAYYQJ010000040.1 coordinate 1,971, forward strand.
CCACCTTTATCAGTTTTTCTCTGAATATCTTTTCATCGGTAACCACTGTATAAATATAGTTTCCGGTGGCTAAAGTGCTCCCATCAAAAGAAAAGTAATTCTCCCCCTGATTCATGGTTTTGGTTTCATTATAAACCAATTGCCCCAGATTAGAATAAATATTTAAAGTGGCTGATTCGCTTTTTGTGGCTGTAAGTCCGATTTGTGTAAAATCATGAAAAGGATTCGGGCGGCTTTGAATCAATTGGCTGCTTTCCGATGCAATATCTTTTACAGAAGTAAGATCATCTATCACCAAAGGCAGAGTAAAAGCTTTTTGGTTTGTTTGTGTTACAGGAAATAACACAACAGTAACATTTGCATCCACATAAATTACTATTGAATCAACACCTCCTACGGTAGGGGTTCCCGTCATAGTAACACATTGCCAGGTTAGTTTTGACCAATTAGGGAAAGTGGTTCCACCTGTACTGTTTACAATATTCCAGGTATCCGCAGTAATAAAATTAGACATGTGATTAAATTTTATCCAATTCACAGCGTAACCCTGAGCTGTACCTGGAATACCAACTGTGAAAGTTTGTGTATAAGGCACACCCACTGTGGCATGAGGCAAAGGATTAGGAAGAAGAATACCTGAATCGGGAACTGTAGTATAGCCTGTATGATCCGGAGTACAATTTTGTGCATTTACCATATTAAATAACACAGCTACTGCAAAAATACAAAGAGTAAAAACTTTTTTCATGATTTTTTTTATTGATGAATCTATATATTGAAAAACAAAAATACTAAAATTCTAATTAGGAGGATTAAAAAAAGAAGTTGATATTTCAAAACATGCATCCTTTCTGAGAGATATTGTTTGATATGTTTGAAGTTCATGTTCGCAAACATAACAGACCTAATTACTCTCGCTTCATTGAGTATTCTCCGTTCAGTAGAGGGGAACGGAATCATTCCAAAGGGGAACAGAATCATTCCAGAAGGGAACGGAATGCAGGTAGAAGTGATTTTATCAAAAATAAAACGCAAAAAATTAATCCTCGACCGATATTTTTCCGCCTTCCATCTTCGGACTTCGGTCTTCCAACTTCCCTCTTCCTTAATTCCCCAAAAGATACATCTTCCCGAATTCCTTTTTAAAATAAGGATCAGCACCTGATTTATTCAGTTCAATAGATGTTTCATTAATGCGCGTAAGCACCCTATACAGATACACTCCGTTGGCAAGCCTGTCGCCAAACATATCGGTTCCATTCCAGGCATAATCAGTGATATTGCGGCCAATATGTATGTGCCCCAGCTCCGACAAATCTATTTCGCGCACCACTTTGCCCGTGATGGTTATGATTTGAATCTTGAAATAAGTAGGTATTTCGGAGCCTGTCAGTGTGAACACAAAATGAGTGGCATTATTAAAAGGATTGGGCCAGTTCATCACATGCGTAATGCTTGGCTTATTGATTACCTCAAAGTCAATGGTATAATCATTGGCTCCCGACTCGTTATGCGATTTGTCCTGAGCTTCTACCATAAGCTTATATGTGCCATCCTCTGGCAAATCGGCTTTATAAATTACCTTACAACTGTTGTTGGGCAAACTGGCCGGAACAAACTGCATATATTGCTGAGAAGAACCAAAATAAACGCGTACGCTATTTGTGCTTCCGGGTTTAAACAGATACACACGGAAACTTCCAGTGTCGTTGAGTGCCATAAACTTGTTTTCATCCTTCAAAGAAATCTGAATTTCAGGCCTTGCCGAAACAATATCTCCATCAAGAATATGCACCCCATCAAAAGTAACATCCAGCAAAGGATTGGTTTTATCGCGCGAAACAAAAAAGTTAACCACGCCTATATTATTAAAATGAGTTTGCTCAGGTTGGTCGCTGTTGGGATTCACTTCCATCCACAAACTGTTCAAACCATCCATACCTGAAGTAGGTGCAGAAATGGTGTCAAACAAAACATCATTGGCGGGATGTTTGCGGTGTCGGAATTGCCCCAATGGATGTATCGTATGATTTTTGTCCACCATCCAATACTTAATCAACAAACTGTCCATATCATACATGCTGATGTTGCGTGTGGCTGTCGAAAGGATCACTTTGTCGCCTTCCTGCACAGTGTCGCCATGAAACACAAAATGCAAAGCAGGGTCGAGGGCAGTTTCGGGCACACCATCATAGAAAACCTGCCAGCGTTTCATCTGAGCGGGTGTATGCAAACTATCGTCGCTCATTCTTACCAATAATTTGATATTTGGATAAACAACAGCATTGATACGGGTATTCAGATTATAAATATCAGCCGAATCAGGTGGCAGATTGCGAATCAGGGTATCAATGGCTCCATTCGTTTTAATACCAATAACATTCAGACGCACATAATCGGTAGCATTGTTGGTTAAAGCCCGCTGATGCCAGTGCAAAGAAATCCATTTGCTTGCAGGGCCTACCGTTTCCGATAAGATATATCCCGAATTCCATTTGGTAACCAAAGTATCTGCCAGATTAACCACCGAAGTGATGCTGCTGCCTTCCACCTCATGAGCCGAACCTATGCTGCTGCCTTTTTTTCCAAAGATGATATAAGGAATATTATTGGGCAAGGTACGGATTTGCCCGCTGCCTATGCTTTCAAACTGAGAGTAAAGTGCATTGCTAAAGCTTTGAGCATAATGATTTCTATGACTATACACCAGCACATGATTGTTGGCAGGGATGGATGATAATAAGTTTTGTAAAGAGGCCCGTCCTGCAGAATCCTGAGTGCTGATATCAAAACGATATACCGGTTCGGTGTAGATGGGATTAGTCCAGGGGTCGGAACTTACCGAATCGAACACAGCAACCAACACCCCGTTGCCGTTATTGGCCAGACTCGACCAAATGGCCATTTCCACATCATTGATTTTATACCATTCATCATTCCATGCAATGTGCGGATAAAACCCGGTCTGACATGTCAACGATTTCACATTATTCACAAAATCGAAGCGATGCATAGGGCGATTATAACGGACATATTGGTAATTATCGTTCTTAAACTGATAAAAATGAGCCTGTCCCCAACCTCTTTTGCCGTTGATATATTGGAACGAACTTTCGCGCCAGTTATATTGATGGCCTCCGCCGGAATCTATACTCACCCTCCAGTAATAGACAATGCTGTCGATTAAAATAGGGAAAGTGGGTGTCCAGCTAACCACACCTCCAATATGAGTAACATGCCCGGTTTGGCGGATGGGGCTACTGAATTTATCCGTTGTGTCCAGTTGAAATTCATAAGTTTCAGAACCTATAAAAGAAAACCCGGTTGATGCCTGAAGTGTAACAGGTAAGGATGGAATGATGGCATATTTTACCGGAAGCACAGGTATAATTTCTGATGATTTAATAAAGAGAGGAACTTCCACACTGTTGTTCATATCCGAAATTTCATCAATCTCATTATAGAAATCCAGAGTGATTTTAAATCTATTCAAACCAAGACCTTTGGCAACATCCACAGGAATGCGCAGGGCGATAGTATCTTTATAGAAAGGCGCTTTTATTAGTTTCAGATAAGTTTGTGTGGTGCTGCCATCAGGGAAAGTGCGTATCACCTGAACCATAAAAGAATCCTCAACCGCTTTGGCTATGTTGGTGGGGATTATGGCAATATTAAAAGTATCCAGATCGGAAGTAACGTTGGCCGGCGAAAAATAAACGTCGGTGGCATCCACGGTATAATCGGGCTTGGAGGCTGAATTAATTCGTATGGCAGGGTCGCCATGCAGTGTCATGGTCAGGCAGGTTTCTTTTAAGGCGATATCAGGTATCTGAATAGTTGAAATGGTATTTTTTATGATGTCGCCAATAGAAGAACCGTATTTTTTATAGCTGATGTTTTTATAAAGCTCGTCGGAAAATGTATTCAATTTGTCAGGCAAACCTACAGAAATTGAGGCCAGATAACCTATCATTCCTTTATGTGGTATCAACACAAATTCCTCACTGCTCGAACCTCCCGTCTGAAAAATATCTCCTGCATAACAAGAATTGGCCAGCAGAAAAGGATATTTTCCATCATTATTATATTCTGAAGGATTGTCTATACTTTGGTCGAAACCAATTCCCGCGGCATGACCAAAGAAGGTCATCATTGAAACACCATTGTTAATTAATGTTTTCAAGGAGTCCGATTGATTTATCTGTATTGGAGCAGTGGATGTTTTCAGAAAAGTTTTCACGTCAGCTCCAAACAAACTGCCCTGAATGCTTTGTTTGTAATGATTCAGATAATTCGCAAATCCGGCCTGTTCGCCTGCGCTTGTACCACCTCCGAAATGCAAAACCGTTTTCATCCATTCCTGAGGATTGGCTTGTTGCAATTCATATTGCTGCACCTTCTCGAGATATAAATCCACATCCGCAGTGCTTTGGGCGGCTAATCTTCCTATAGGAACGGCAGGTTGGAAAAGCGTGTCGAGAATCCCTTGCGAAAACAAAACATCAGAGGGAGGATTGCCAATACTGGGAACCAAAGTGAGGTTATAGTTTTGTAAGTTGTTGCGATAAGCAGGAAAAGCCCCATCAGCGCCCGCCCTTAATCCTTTTCCAATGATAAAAACATACTTAGGTTTGGTTACAAACTTATTATAAGCATAGCGAATGAAATTACGAAGGCCCATTGGTGATTTTAATATGCCATAAGCAAACTCATCATACAAATGATCCACATCAATAATCTGAGAATGATAGCCCGAGTTATTACGATAGGTATTATAATCCTGAACCGAACTCAATAAACTGTTATGAGTGATGATAAAATAATCCGAAAGATTGTTATCGGCAATGGATTTGTAGTTCATAAAGCTTGCATTGCCATTCACAGGATACAAATGAGTGATATTTTTAACCGATGCCTGAGTGAAAACCATACAGTTTTTCTCTGAACCTGAATTCGGGAGCAGGCATTTATGCGTTGTGCCATCAAAATACATTTTTATCAGGCGATGATTGGTAATATCATACAATTGAGCCGTATCTCCTGCCGCAATATTGATATTCGTAAAATTAAAAAAAGATTTTGCCTGAAGCGCATCCTGTGCCTGAAGCCAGAATGCCGATGTTCCCTCAAGATTCATGCTGTGAGGGTATTTTATCTGAATGTACGCAATGGCCGTACGGTCGGAGCCGCTGCCAATATCATCAACAGAGGCAAAGGTAAAATCGCTTGCCGAACTTCCCAACAATGAAATGGGGATGCTTCGATTAAATTTCAACACTTTATAGCCCTCAAAAACCGTGTCTATGGTATTCCCCGCAAAGGTAATCCGCAAATGATGGTCGCCAGAAAGCGCGGCAAAATTGGATGCTCCTACTTCCACAATTTCGGCTTCGGCAGCAGGTCCTGAAGGATATTTGTTTTTGGTGGGCAGCGATTTGGTTTTGCTTTGACCCAGATTCAACACATAATCAAACCAGCCTTCGCACCAGGTATAATCGGGGTCGGTAATTCCCGATGTGAAGGTTTCTCCTGCGAAATATTGGGTGGTATAATCCTGACGGGAAGTCTTGAAAACATAAGGAGTGGGAGTGTATGTCGAAAAATTATTATCTGCCTCCAAAGAGATTCTGCGGTTGCTGACCGACGAATTCCAGGTGACGAAATACACTGCCGAATCGGAAAACAGGCTGTAGTTTTTATTGGGCTGACCTATGCCTCCTTTATACAAGGGAGTATCGAGACTTCCGTCGTTATGTTCACCATAAAATTCTATATAATCATTGGTATTAAAAACGCCATCGTTTTCGCCTTTCACATAAATGTATTGCTCGATGCCCTTATTAAATACCTGAATGCTACGTGGGTCGATACTGTTTAAAGGGATGCCTGCACTGGCCAAAGTGGAGTAATTCAGGCGGCACATGCCATCAGTGCTTACATAAACCTTATAATAACTTTGGGAATACGAAATCCATTCGTTGCCGTAAATCTGTGCCGAAACCTTTGCAGCAAACCCCAAAATCAAAACAAAAAAAATGAATAGAAATCTCTTCAAAGGCATTACAGATTATATTATTGAATCCTCATTTCCTTGTATGGGGTTACGGAAAAAGGGGGTTTATTTAGTTGGAATAATGGCTCCTTTTTTACGGTTGATATTCACTTTCAGCGAAAACACGTTGGAGTATAAAGCCACAGAGGCATTGCCCACATCGGTAAGTGCATAATCGATGGCCACAATTTTTTTAATCACAATGCCTATGCCTATGTTGGGCTGAAAGGAGGTGAATTTTTTTCCGTCTATATTATACTCTTTTTGAATGTTGCCCACTCCGCCACGCAGAAAAACAATGTTGTTGTATCCAAATTCAACACCCAAATGCGGGTCGATAGAAATGGGATTGCTTTTTATTAGCACATTTCTTTTTCCATCAAAAGTCATGTCCATATCAATGTCAACCAGACCGGTGAATTTTTTACCGAAATCAAAGAAACGGGCAGCACCCAGATTGATGCGGGGCATGGTTATCTCTACCGAATTCTTTGGAATTTCGTTTCCCGTACGGGTAAAAACTTCTTTGGTGGCATCATCCAGATTATAACTCCAGGCATTAAAAGTGGAGGTAACATCGCGGGCCACTGCACCAAAATGCCATTTTTTATAATCGTATTGCATGCCCAAATCGAGGCCGAAGCCCCATGAGTTGGCAAACTTGCCCACCTTGCGATAAATTACTTTTACATTGGCCCCATAATCCAGCCCTTTGATTTTAGAGCTACGGGCATACGAAAGAATAAAAGCATAATCGGCAGCCGAAAATGTGGTGATTCTGTCGTAATCAATGTTTCCCTGCGCATCTATCAGTTGGGTGGTGTTGGGAATATCATCCACACCAAAACGTATAACTGAAAATGCGGCAGTGCTTTTGCTATCAATCTGAGCGGCAACAGCGCCATAATCGTATTTGGCTATGCCTGCAAAATATTCGGAATGCATCAAAGAAACCTGATAGCTTGAAGGAACTTTCATCAATCCGGCCGGATTCCAGTAGCCGGAGGTAACATCATTGGCAATAGCGATGTTTGAATTCGACATAGAAAGGGCGCGTGCGCCAACGCCTATGGCAAGAAATTCGTTACTATATTTGGGTGCCTGAGCAAATGAATTGCTTAAAAACAAAAGAATTACAGCAAAAGCAAAGCAAACTTTTTTAATCATCAGGATGAAATGTTTTAGAAATTGTATTACTAACGCCAAAATTAAGTATAAATTGCAAACTGTGGATAATAAAGATGAAAATGGGGGTGGGGATGGGCACAGATTACTCAATATCATAAATTATTTTATTAGAGTTCGTGATATCGCTTCGCTTAGTTTACAGATTACTTTTATTCGAGTGCGTAATAATTAAGTTTCAAAATTAGTAAAAATTATCATCACTAAGGCTTTATGAATAAAAATAGCATTGAGAAATATCATTTCATAAAATGACAATTTACAGCTCAAAAAATTTTAACAGGTCTTTCAAAGTAGTTAATTTTGCTTTGTAATTACTTTAAACTTTTTTAATAACGTTATAATACTTTTATTTATGGCAGAATCAGAATATAGATTTAGACCTCAAGCAACATTAAAAATGTCAAATGATGCGGTACACGTTCCGGATAACATTTTTGAAGCAAGAAATACTCTTTTATGTTTAAGAAATAGTGGTGACCATGTTATTGCCGAGCTTATTTTAGATGCTATGGATGGTCGTGTAGTTACTTTGGAAGAAAAACAAGACGCTATGTCGGGTGGCGCCTCTGATAGAAAAGAGATACGCAACAATGCTTATGCATTGGTTTTTGGGGACCATAAGAACAATATGTTGGCAGTACAACTAAAATCAAATGATATTGTAAACTTTAATTCCGCTGCCGCTTTCATTAAAAGAAACGGTTATGGCATTGCAGAAGAACGTTCTGCTGTGGCACATCCTGATATTACAATTAAAGCTAAGCCTAATTATGCAGGAACTATTATTGCAGAAGTTAAGGCTCCTGACACAACAAAAAATTTCTCTATTGATTGGGAATACAGTTATGATAATGGAGAAACCTGGTTTCATAGCAATTCAACAGGTGTTTGCGACAGAGAAATCTCTGGTCTCAAATTATTATCCACTGTGATTGTACGTGCCCGTTTTATTATCGGATACGATGCACCTACAGATTGGATGAGATCAAATGAAATAAACATTTGATAATTCCAACTATCAGTTAGCAACACTGATAGTATTATGATGCGAATTTAAACTAGTCAGACACCGTCAGCAGGGCAACAGACACCGTCAGCAGGGCAACAGACACCGTCAGCAGGGCAACAGACACCGTCTGAACGATGGTAGTTGAAGTTTTTTTATAGGTGTTGTTATTATGCTTATATTTGTGGAATTAAATAACTTTAAATAGGGCAAAGTAATGCCTAGTAAGAGCATGAAAATAAAAATTGTACGTTTGAAGAAATCATTTTTCATTTTTGTTTGTACATTATTTATCGTTCTGTTAATCTGTAGTTGTAAAAAACATCCGATTGACACTCCAATTAGCTGTGCTTATTATGAAGAAGCTTCTCCTCGTCATTTAATTGCTCCTGATTCTGTTAAAAGGGATTCAATAATTACCATCGTAGTTGATTATAACAATCAAAAACATTGTCAGCAATTTAATTCCTTTTCTTCAAGTTTTGTGGATAGCACGGTAACAATTTCAATACAAACAAAAGTTGATACATGCGACTGTAAAGACCAATTTGATGATCAGTTTCAGATTTTTAAATATCAAGCACCACATTTTCCTGGTCATTCAATTATTAAAATCCATGTTGTTGATTCTTTATTCTATAGCCATAGCATTGTGGTTTATTAAGTCTGGATTATCAAACCATCATCTTCCAATCTTTTATTCCGCTCACGGGGAATTGTCTTCACCTTGTTCTAATAATCAGGGAATCTGTGGCAATTTGTTTGTAAAATCTTGCAGATTTAGTATTAATCATAATTCATCATAAGCAATCTGCGTAATCAGCGTCCTCTCACTTCCCTTTTCTCTTTTTTCAACAATTCCTCCCTCTTTCATAAATATTTTGTAGTTTAGCCATGTTTTTAATAAATCGATGATTCGGAAAGAAACCATACAAAACATAGTTGATGCTGCCAAAATAGAAGAGGTGGTGGGCGATTTTGTTTCTTTAAAGAAACGGGGGGTCAACTATTTGGGTTTATGTCCTTTTCATAACGAAAAAACCCCTTCTTTCACCGTATCTCCTGCCAAAGGTTTTTTTCATTGTTTCGGATGCGGCAAGGGGGGTAGTTCCATAGATTTTGTGATGCAACACGAGCATCTGAGCTACCCCGAAGCCCTGAAATATCTTGCCGAAAAATACAATATTGAAATCATCGACCAGATTCAGACTGCCGAAGAAAAGCTGATGCAATCGGAACTGGAATCGTTGTATCATGTGGTTACTTATGCTCAGAAACATTTCAGCGACAATTTGTTTCAAACGGAAGAAGGCATTGCCATAGGCTTGTCGTATTTCACTGAACGTGGTTTTAATAAGGATATCATCCGCAAATTTCAGTTGGGATATTGCCCCGAAAAGTGGGACGATTTTTCGAAATCGGCCATAGACAATGGTTATAAACTGGAATATCTGGTAAAAACGGGGCTAACGGTTCAAAAAGATGAACATCAATATTACGACC
>CAYYQJ010000041.1:0-11704 GCA_964473775.1 uncultured Bacteroidales bacterium
GCTAATCTTATTAAAGAATGGGAAATTCTACCGCACTAAACGTCAGAAGTCAGGATATAATTGAAGATTATGTTTTTTTAACAAACAGAGCTTAACTTCTTTTATGCTGTGCTTTTCCCGAAAAAGCCTTCGACCTGAAATTATTTTAACTTCATCCAAGTCAAACGATAAACTATATTTCCGACAAATGAACAATGATGCCCTCAAATGCTTGTAAAGTATAAAAATGAGCGCTCAGGTGCTTTTCTGTCTCATTTTTGGTAGAGAAAATCAATTTATCCTCAGGCGAAAATTCCCTGTAATAATGTTTCTTGGAAGATGTAAAATTTAGGATAATCAGCAAATGCTCTGTCGCTGTTTTTCGCGAATAAGCGAGAATACCTTTCTTTCCGCTTGAATCAGCCCTCCAGTTGCCTTCCTGAAGCGAAGCATATTCTCTGCGCAACTGTATAAGTTTTCTATACATATTTAGCTGTGAATCTGCTAGATTATTTTGCAGTTCAACATTAACTTTAGGATAATTTTTATTTATGGGCAACCAGGGTTCCACCTTAGAAAAACCCGCATTTTCTTTATCATTCCATTGCATGGGTGTTCGGGCACCATCACGTCCCTTGAAAAAAGGTTGAAATTTTTTTCCCATAGCATCCAGAATCTTATTGCGCGGGATATTAGAGTTCTTCATCCCGATTTCTTCGCCATAGTAAACAAAAGGAGTTCCTCTTAAAGTCATAATCAGTAATGCTTGCAACCGGGCTTTTTCCTTCTTATGCCTGCCAATTCCAAAACGATTGAATGCCCTGAACAAATCATGATTGGAAAACACGTTTGTTGCCCATCCGTCTTCAGGAATACTAGATTGCCATTTTCAATTACTTTATAATACTTGCGGGCATTCCACCGCACAAAGAAAATAGAGAAATCAAATGTCAGATGGAGTGCATTTTTCCCATTCAGAAGATAACTCGCTGAAAGTTTTGGATCGCCGGGTGGCAGCGTATAAATCTCACCAATACTTGTGCAATCAGGATATTTGTCAAGCACTTTCCTTAACTTGCGGATAATCCTGTATGATTTGGAGTGGTTTCGTGTTCTCAGTTTTCGCTTCGAAAACAACCAGTATAAAAAGGGATTATTCCGAAACTTTTTGTCTTTCACAATAAAATTAATCACATCAAACCTGAACCCATCCACACCCAATTCCAACCAATGATTCAGCATATTAAACATCTCTGTCCGAACTTCTTTATTTCGCCAGTTCAAATCGGGCTGCTGTTTTAAAAATGAATGTAAATAATATTCCTTCGTTTCTCTATCATATTCCCAGCAACTTCCTCCAAAAGCGCTTTTCCAGTTGTTGGGTTTTTTATTCTTGATTGAATGTCGCCAGATATACCAATTTCGCTTAGGATTGTTTTTGTCTGATTTGGATTCAATAAACCAGGGATGCTCTTCTGAGGTATGGTTCAGCACAATATCCAGAATAACCTTTATATTTCGTTCATGTGCTTTTTCCAGGAGCTCCTTGAAATCATCAAGCGAGCCAAAAACCGGATCGATAGAATAATAGTCAGAAACATCATATCCGAAATCGGCCATTGGCGATTGAAAGATAGGAGAAAGCCAAATAGCATCTACGCCCAATGAGGCAAGATAATCAAGCTTTAGTATAACCCCCTTAAGATCACCTTTACCATCATGATTTGAATCATAAAAACTTAAAGGGTAAATGTGGTAAATTACACCATGCTTCCACCATACCCTTCCATTCTCATTTTCACTCATTATTTGTTGTTTGAAGACCAACAGCGCTCAATAACTTATTTAAAATCAAGTCTTTTTTATAATGTTGAGCTCTTTGTACCGCTTTCTCTTTATAAGAATTTCTTAATCCTCTATTTCCGATATACTGCGATAACTTAGTTTTCATTTCGTCAAGATTATTAACTAGAAACCCATTTTCCTGGTTCTGTATAATATCCTTTGGTCCTTTGATATTATAAGCAATTACAGGCAACCCACAAGAAATTGATTCAAGAACAGAGCAACTGAAAGTGTCGAATTTAGAAGGCAGTATCAACATATCCGAAGCCGAATAAATCTCAGGCAAATTATTGTGCTCCACCCATCCCAGATAAATAGCTTCAGGCAATTGTTGCTTCAGTTCAGCTTCAGCAGGGCCGATACCTGCAATTACAATTTTTACTTCAGGATGATTTGATATTATGTAACGATAGATTGCAGGGAGTTCCAACACACCTTTTTCTTTGCTTAATCTACCTGTATAAAGAATTACGAAATCGTCTTTACTTATATTAAACAGAATTTCTCTTTCATCAGGTAGCGGGATAAACTGTTCCTCAACCCAATGTGCGGTTAAATTCACATTCATTGGATCGAACCCCATATTCTTACCTGTCAACCATTTTTGCTGATCAGTATTTAGTACAAATAAGGAATCAAAGAAACCGTAATAGGCTCTTAAAAATCGTCTCACACGGTTGATGTTATGTCCATCCAGATTTAATACTTTTTTGGCAAACATCACCCAATCGGTATGAATATAGAAATGTGCCTTTACAGAAAAAGCATTTTTTAAATAGATGGCAGCTAATCCCATAGAACCTTCTGTCGAACACATTACTCTGTCATATTCTCCATGCTGGAAAATCTCGTGTATGGATAAAAAGTTTGGAATCCGCAACGGTTGCTGTTTATAAAAAGGTAAAGTAAACTCAAGTTCAGGTTTAATTACAATAAGATGATCCTCCGCCTTAATAGTATTGCTACATACCAATAAATCTATAGGTAGATTTTGATTTTGAATTTCTTTTAAAACAGATTTAAGAACCATTGCCACGCCATTATTGTCATCAAAAGTATCAGTTAGCCATAACATTCTTACCGGATGCCTGTATTTACCTGTAACTTCTGAAAATGCGGACAGCAATGTACGGTTTTTATACATCACACGTGCACTCGTATAATTTGCTGCCAGTATTAAACTCGAAGCTAAAAAGGGAAAAGATAACCCATCCAAAAACTTTGGAATATCAACTTGTGATACTCTTTTTTGTTTGTGTTTTTTCTCAGGCATAATAAGGGTTCTGAGTTCGCTTGGTATTTCAAAATTGCTCAAAAATGAATCTATATCAAGAGATTCGAACGTTCCTTTGGCACTTATCTCCTCTAATTTTTCAAATAAGCGGGTAAAAAGAATTTTATTGAGTTTCTGGTTAATTTGAATTATTGAATTGTGATATATCTGGATAATATTCGGAAGCTGATCTCTATTGGTTTCAGCCATCGAAATAGCATCCTGAAAAATAGATTTATATGTTTTCGGAACCATCCATTTTTTATCAAACGAAGGCACCTTTCCAATAATGCAGTCATGAAAAAGACTAATAAACCCCATTGTAGTTTTATGCCTCTGGATTTCTGCAAATCCATTGGAAACTAATAGCGCAATTATCTTATCCTGTGCTGTTCCCTTGTGAAGCAAAATTCGCAATAATCCGGGGTCTTTTCTAAACATCGCAATCTGGAAAACATAATCAAGCAAAGTTATCATAAGCTTTTCATTATTATTATGTGAACCAAATGGCACAATTCTTCCCTCCCGTATTGCATCAAGGGCCAATTCAGTTTTAGAGTTGCTTTTCAACTTCTTTTTTAGTTCTTGCACGTAGAGATAAGAACCGCTCAACCCTAAAAAAAGTCCCATGTGGCTATCCGACCCTCCGGTAGATACTTTTCGGAAAGGATTTTTACAATAAAGCATTGGGTCGATACCAAATTTCTTTGCATTCATTTCAATACTTTCCGGCGTTATTGTCTCAAGCCATGTTTTCACCAACATGTTTTGCCATGTATCTCTATGCCCGTTAACAACTTCAAATCTTTCGAAAATCAAAGATAGTTTATCGAAAAAGTCCATTGGTGGCATACCCTCATTGGCATAATAATATAACGGATGCGCCCAAATAGTCGGAATATTTTCTTTGCAGGCATACTCCAAAAAGTGGTAAACATTCTTGCGTAGCTTATAAAGTCTGATTTCCTGCTCCTTCGAAAAACCATAAGCCAAAACATGAATCCCAACATTAAAATCAGGCACTGTACAACTAAATTCAGCACCCGTTAGCACTTCATTTCCCAATTCCTGCTGTTCATAACACGAACGGGCATTATTATGATTTGTAATGGTGATAACATCACAATGATTTTTATGAAGTTCGCTAATCAGTCGGTCTGTTTGTAACCAGGTTTCGGGCACATTCAGTATTCTGCCCAAAAGCTCATCAGGTACATCGCTATTATAATCGTGGCAATGAAGGTCAATTTTCAGTAAATCCTCTTTTGGATATTTACTGATTTGCTTTTCAAGATAATCTTTAAGATCGTCTTTTAATATGGATGAAAATGTGCCTTCGATTGAAGACTTATTTGAGACTAGAATCTCATGAGTTACTTTCTTTAAATTTTGCTTTGGCATTTTTATGCATGTTTTGTGCTAACTTATTTACCTATAAGTTTCTCTTTTTTAGAAAACTATTTAAACTATCAAATAAAATGTTTGTTATAATTATTCAAATTTTTAATCTTGATTTTTTTCAAAATTACTACTCTTTCAGTAATATCACGTTGCCTAAGGATTAATTAATTGTTAAGCCTCAAAATAATTTATATTTTGCAAATTTCAATTGATTTATATGACAACTTTTTAATTTGAGTTTGATTTTATGCAATTTATACATTATGAATTTAATTCGATTTAAGATTTTTCCAAATTAAGGTTTTTTAGTTATTGTCTCTTTAAGCATTTCCGACAATTTTTCTATTTCATTTATTCCTAATTTTTTACATGCTTCTTCAAGTTCACTTGTAAAAGGTATTTTTAGCTCATTTTTGTTAATATTCTTATTTGTAAAATAAAATCCCATCGCACTCACTACAGTTGGCAATAAAGGTAAAATGTAGTCAATTAAGATGCTTTTATCTGGCTTATTATCAAGTTTGCTTAGGGCTTTAAGGACTTGTTCTTTCAAATATTTTACCATTTCCTTTAATTGTTTTATTTCCTCATCCTTTTTTTCGCATTCTAATGAAATCATTTTGACATTTATCACATTATCAACATTCTCAAGTCCGATTTGTCTTATTTTTTCTTTTTCCTCAAATAATTGTTCTTTCTTCTCGAAAATATCTTCAATTTGCTCATAATAATCTCTTTCTCTCCCTCTTAATTCCTTTTCCTTGAAATTTAATTCCCGCTCCAAAGATTTAAGATTGTTTTCAAGTACTTCTAGTTTTTTTTCGTTTTGAGTTTTATCAATAATACTTTGAACCTCATTTTTAACGGAACCATTATCTTTAATTCTATTATTTAATACTGTCAATTCTGAACGAAATCCTATCGAAAAATACTCCAATACAATACTTGCTAGCGGAACTGTTTTCCCTATTAATTCTTTTCTTTTCTTTTGCTCATCAGACAGTAATTTATGTATATCATTTGGCATTTCAATTCTTATACCGGTTGTTCCCATAACTCTTTTATTTATAACGTAAATACTTTGTTTTATTCAGTTCCACATTTCCATTAAGTAATACACTTTTCGGTATTGCAAAAGTTTTACCACATTGTCGATACTTGTCCTTAGGAATGCTGTTTTTAATTTTTTGAGCTGTTGGTTGACTGCAATTAAACAGTTTTGCAATTTCTTCCAGACTTGTCAAAAGTTCATCTTGTTGTTTATTATTATCTATAACCGAATTTGTAGACCCTTGTAAATTTTCGGTCATAACATCCTTAATGATCTTTCTGAGATCATCTTCATCAATGACAACTATCTTTCCCATAACTTGAATTTTCGTCGAAATTAATACCGAATTAATAGGAAATCAATCAGATTTGCCGACTCGGCATAAAATAATTTAAACGGCAAAATTCATGTCTCAAAATTCATGTTTATTCTGGTGGAAAACAAGTTTTAGAGAAATTCGAACCAAAAATATTAAATTGAATGAAATATTTGTCGAATTTTATTTCGGCAAAAATAAATTTTGATAATAATCCTTATATTTTTTTAAATACTTTCTGATAATGTTTTATTGCATCATCATAAGCAAATCCTTTAGATCTAGCCGTTCTATCAGAAATTTCAACATCAAATCTTTTACAAAATATACGAACAGTGGCAGTAAAGGATTTGCAGGTGATATAATTATTCTTTAGAAGAAACTCAACCAAAGCAGGTATCTCCTGGCGTTTCCCATTGTATCCAATCCATAGTCCATTCTCGTCTAAAAAATATTCATTAATCGTTTTTTTAGCTTGAACATAAGCATTTTCTGTCCGAAATAAATTTCTAAATTGAAATTCTGAATCTTTAGAATAATTCAAAGATGTGATTCCAATGGAAGGCATTTTATTTATAAATTTTCTTAGTGTGGTTTTGTCCCCCATAGATAACAATATTTGTATTTCAGAATATGCAGCATAATGTGCCAGCTTCTTCACAATATCCTCATCAGTTTGAAGTAAAAACTTTTTTATTTTAGGCAGATAATCATGATCTTGATAATCCAATAAAGCCTTCTTTTTAATTAATTCAAGTTTTTCTTCAAAACTATAAGGAGCTCCTTTTAGTGCAATTAACTCGAATGAAAAATTTTCTATCCAGTGGTATTTATCAGTGGGATCATTTTTTTGAGAAAACAATTTATGTATTTCTTTTACAATCTGCATTCTATTGTATTCAATTGCATCTAAAAATTCGCCTTTCCCAACTTTGTTAATTCTATCTTTTATTTGATTAGAAACCTCAATCAATTTTTCTCGTTTTTCTATTTCAAATAATTCTGAAAGTGCCATAGTGAATAGTTACAATTAGAATATCAAAATTAAGTAAAATGAAATACAATTTGCAAATTTTCTGAAAATTATTTATTGAGCTTTAGTTTTCAGGGAAATAAGAGTTAAATAATATCTGGGTACTTATCTGGGTACTAAAAAAAACAAAAGCCCTGTTAAACAGAGCTTTTGCGTCAAAAAGTGTACCCGAGGCCGGAATCGAACCGGCACGAGTGTAACCTCATCGGTTTTTGAGACCGACGCGTCTACCAATTCCGCCACTCGGGCAAGTTTTTTTTAACGGTTGGTCGTTGAGGGTGCAAAATTAATCATTTGTTTCGGATTTGCAACATCATTGATTAAATAGTTATGCATCCATCAAATTTCGTCCGCCGAAAGTTTCTTATTTTGCTTGTGTCTGTCGGCATCTCTGAGGTTTTTCTTTTCCAGATTTTTTTCCAGAGCTTCTGTTAAATCTATTCCGGTTTGATTGGCAAGACATATCACAACAAACAGTACATCGGCCAATTCGTCGGCCAGATTTTTGTTTAAATCGCTTTGCTTGAATGATTGGTCGCCATAGGTTCTGGAAATGATGCGGGCCACTTCACCCACTTCTTCGGTGAGAACTGCCATATTGGTAAGTTCCGAAAAATACCGCACTCCGGTAGTATTAATCCATTCATCAACTTTTTGCTGTGCTTGTTTTATAGTCATGCTTTCTTTTTTTCCTAAGTTCATATCATGTAAAATTACTGATTTGTCTTTCAAAATTAGTAGTTTTGCAGAAATTTTTATCATTTAATGAAAATATCGGCATCCATTTATTCCAGCAAAGACAAAGAACTTGCTTCTCTGATACAGGAGTTGGATGCTTATAATGTTGATTATTTTCACATTGACAGCCTCGATAATCCTGGTGTGTTTGATGATATTCATCTTATTAAAAGTATCAGCAAAACTCAGATTGATTTACATCTTATCACACCAAATCCTGAAAAATACTTCGACAGGATTAGTGAACAGAAGATAGAGAATGTAACTTTTCAATACGAATCTCTGAAAAACGGGCTGCATATTCCAAAAGATTTGGGCAGCAATATAGGGTTGGCCATCACTTCCGATACCTCTGTGGAGGTTTTCGAACGCTATGCCGATGCCTGTAATTTTATTCTTTTTATGACCACTACTCCCGGAATGAGCGGCGGGGAATTCAACAAAGAAAACTTTAAAAAGATACGTCAGTTCAGGGCACTGTATCCCACCAAAAAAATTCATGTGGATGGGGGCATCAATGCCGAACTATCCTTCATCTTAAGAAATATGGGTGTTTATGCATCCGTAATCGGGTCTTATTTATTCAAAGGTTCTTTTATTGGTTCTGCCATGTTGAATCTTAAGAGCGATAACATCCGATCGCATTTCAAAATAAGCGACTTCATGCTAGAACAGGAAGAAATACCGGTGCTGGCTTACGAAAATCTTACTTTCGAAAATGTGCTTCTTACCATAGAAAACTATAAATTGGGTTTCACCAATGTTACCGATAAGGATAATAAACTCCTCGGAATCATCTCTAATGCAGATATCCGTAAGGGCTTAATCAAAAATCTTAATAATCTTAATCAAATAAATATCGACGACATCATCAACCGCAATCCTGCTTTTGTGTACGATTGTGATACGGTTTCAGATGTGTTGTCTTACATAAAAAGTCTTCAGTTTCCGGTTCTTTTTTTGCCAGTGGTTGATAAAAACCACAGAATCACCGGAACCATCAAGTTTAATAATTTAATAAAAGGCGAATCATGATACTACATATAAATAAGACCATCCAACCGGAAAAATTACAACAAATTGCCGATACCTACGAAGCCATTACCATCATCAAAGATACTCAATATGTTTTGGTAACCCCTTCCCGTTTCAAAGGAATCACAGATGCGGACAAACCCTTTGTAAAAGAAGTTTTTGTTTTCGATAGCGATATACAAATGGCTAGTTCGAAATACCTGCCACAGAAACGTAATATTAAAATCGGAAAAAACAGCATAGGCGGCGATTCCAGAAGTGTATTGCTTGCCATAGGCCCTTGTTCCATTGAATCGGAAGAACAAATTGAACATTCAGCCATTTTGCTGAAAGAACTTGGATTGAGTACACTCCGCGCAGGAAGCTTTAAACCCAGAACTTCGCCCTACACCTTTCAGGGATTGGGTACTGCGGGTTTGAAACTACTCGATAATGTGCGCCGCAAATATGGCTTCAACATCATAACTGAAGTTCGCGATTCAACTCATGCCGATGAAATCATTGAATTTGCGGATGTGATTCAAATAGGAGCCAAATCCATGTACGATCATGGCATTTTGCGCAAATGCGGCAAAACAACTAAGCCTGTGTTGCTGAAACGCGGCTTCGGAACCAACCTTCAGGAATTTGTGCAAGCGTCGGAGTTTATTCTTTCGGGAGGCAACGAAAATGTGATTCTTTGCGAGCGTGGCATTCGTACCTTCGAAACCAAAACCCGTTTCACCCTCGATCTTTGTGGAGCTGCTTATCTGAAAGAAAACACCAATCTGCCCGTGATTCTCGATCCAAGCCACGCCATGGGATATGCTTACGGTGTTCCTGATTTGGCACGTGCCTGCATGGCAATGGATATAGAAGGATTGCTAATTGAAGTACACCCCGACCCAAGCGTAGCCATGTCGGATGCCTCTCAACAATTAGATCATCAACAATTCAAAACGCTTTTTCAAAGTTTACAACTAATAGCTAAAGCTGTTAATCGTCAAATAATATGAAAACGTTTTTTAATCAAAATCTCAGATACTTTATTAATAATGATTACTTTTCAATAGAAACCATTGCATCAGCTACAGGTATATCGGTTGAAGAACTAAGGGTTTATTACTATGATTACTGCGAACCTGGTCTGGAAACCATCATCCCTGTAGCTCATCTCTTTAAAATCTCTATTGAATCATTACTTCTTGAAGATTTGGAACAAAATGAAACTAAAGTCCCAAACTTCGATTGCAAATTTCTTGTGCTGGATATTGATGGAGTGATGACCGATGGAGGTATTATTTATACCGAAAACGGAGATGAAATCAAGAAATTTAATGCAAAGGATGGTTTGGCTATCATCCGCAAAGTAAAGGAAGGCTTGCCCGTAGGTTTTCTCAGTTCGGGATTCACCAATAAAATTATCGAACACCGTGCAAAAGTGCTGGGCGTTCAATACGTATATATAGGTACATGGAAAAAACTAGAAATACTTACCAAATGGTGCAAAGAACTTGGCATAGGCCTAGAAAATGTTGCCTACATTGGCGACGACCTTAACGATTTGGAAGTAATTGAAAAGGTAGGATTTTCTGCCTGCCCGGCTGATGCTTCTATGCCCGTAAAAAACAAAGTAAATTTAGTATTGTCTGCCAAAGGCGGCAAAGCCTGTGTGAGAGAATTTGTGGATAATTACCTTTAATAATATTAGTGGGTTTGTAGTTAAAGAAAATTAGCAAAATTATATGCCATTTTATGGTTTATTCTTAAAAAGAATGAGGTGTTTTTTACACAAAATGGTTATTTCGGATTAATTTCTGCTTTAAATATTTTGTAAAAAAAGCCAGCTTTTAAAATTAATTCTCTACTTTTGCAGATTATTACTCTCCGTAGCTCAGCTGGTAGAGCAATTGACTCTTAATCAATGGGTCACAGGTTCGAATCCTGTCGGGGAGACTTTTAATGACAATTTTATGGATTTTGTAGGATTGTTATTTTTTTTGGCATGAAAAATAAAATATAATCTGACTGTTTACTAGTAGAAGATGGGGGCATTAATTTTTTTTAGTTTTTTTTTAATGTTTAATCGACCGTATGCTAGACTATTGTAAAATATTTTCTCCGAAAGTAAATTTATTTTTTATTGGAATATTAAAATAACTGTATCTTTACAACCACAATTAACAGTTTTGAGATAAATTTAAATCAATTTAATTACGCTATTATATCAGTTTTAATTTTTTTTACTATTTTTGCAACATGGAAAATAATCATAAAATTCAGCATTGTGGGGATTGTCTTACAAAAATGCCCATCTTTACTTCATTAACCGAAGAACAGTTTGAATTGGTTAATCATGCCCGTTGCCGAGTAAAGTTTCGTCCGGGCGAAACTATTTTTAAACAAGGAACAGCGATGACACATATTATTATTGTCAATGAGGGCCTTGTAAAAGTATATATTGAGGGCATCAACAATCGAAATCTTATCCTTAGATTTGCCAGACCATTATCTATTATTGGAGGGCCAGGTTTTTTGTCTGATTATAAAAATCATATCACAACTATGGCAGTAGAAGAAACTGCTGCTTGTTTTATTGATGTGAATGTGTTAACAGAACTTCTTAAGGAAAATAAAGAGTTTGCATTAAATTTATTAAAATGGGTAAATATGCAAACACTACAAAATTATTATAAGTTTGTTGAGCTTACCCAAAAAGGCATGCACGGACGGGTTGCCGGAGCTCTACTATATTTGCATAACGAAATTTTCAAAGACAGAGGCGAAGGTATACGAATAAACCGTCAGGATTTGGCTGACCTAACTGCAATGTCAAAAGAAAGCGCCATAAGAATTTTAAAGGAATTCAAAGACGAAAATACAATAACTGTTGAAGGCAATATCATTATTTTAAATGATATTGACAAATTGGTAAATATTGGATTGAAAGGATAATCCCTCACAACTAATCTTTTTACTTTGCTTTTTTCTAATAAATAAAATGGCTCTATTCTAAGATGTGATTGTTAGATAATATTCCTACTTTTGTGGTTA
>CAYYQJ010000042.1:0-11695 GCA_964473775.1 uncultured Bacteroidales bacterium
ATAATTTCTCGTATCAGCAATGTTTTTACTCCTCCTCCTGCAAACTTAAATTCAATTATTACAGGCTATTATACTGAGGATTTAAATATGGATGGAGTTGTGAAGTATAGTGGCATGCAAAATGATCAGGCAATTATTTTTAATAATATTGATTTACTTACAGATCCAACGATTCTTAACTCTGTTTATTTGGGACAAGTTCCAGTTAGTTATTCCAGTAAAATGGCTAGTTCAAATACTAATTGGAATAGTTTTCACCAATTATTTTACTACAAATTAAATTTACTATATAAATTTTTACCATGAAAAGATATAAATTATTAATCTTAACGTTTTTATGGATTTTTATTTCAACTTTTGGGCATGCACAAAATGCCCCTCATACTTTCGCACCAAATATGGTAGCTTGTGCAAATACGATTGTTCATATTCCTGTTACTGTTTCCAATTTTAATAAAATTGGGGCAATTTCTCTTACACTTGATTATGATAAAAATGTTCTTGCCTTTCAAGGATTTACTAAGCATGTGAATCTGCCTTCTAGTTTTACTGTTGATACATTATTTGGTGGTCGTATTCGTGTCGGAGGCTATGAAACAGTCGATACTACTGGGACTAGTATTACTGACAATGAAATTCTTTTTACAATGAATTTTTATTACTATGGAGGAAGTTGTAATTTAACATGGATCGATAGTGGAATTTCTTGCGAATATTCTGCCAATTCACCAGTTTTTTTACCTCTTAATGATATTCCACAATCAACTTATTATTTTAATGGCAGTGTAAATCCCTTACCCAGTTCAGAAGTAAGTTCGGTTACAGGTACAAGTCCGCTTTGCATTAATCATACAGCAACCTATACTGCATCTGGAATTGTATTAGGCGGAGGAGAGGGATTATGGCATAGCAGTGATACATTGGTTGCAAAAGTTAATCCTATTTCTGGAATAGTAAGCACCGTGGGTGTTGGTACTTGTTATATTTTTTTTACTATTAATGGTTGTAGTGGAACAGTATCACAGCAACAGGCTTTGACAGTATATCCAAATGCCGTGGTTAATTTAGTAAATGGATCGAGTCCACTTTGTATCAATGCAACCGCAAACTATTCTGCTATTGGTGTAATTTTAGGAGGTGGTTCAGGAATTTGGCAGAGTAGCGATACATTAGTTGCAAAGGTTGATCCTTCTTCAGGCTTAGTAACCGCTGTTGGACCTGGCTTATGTAATATTATTTACTTGGTAACTGGATGTAACGGTACAGCTAGCGCTTTTAAAACATTAATGGTAAACCCTGATGCGGTAGTAGGCTCGGTTATTGGAGTAACTTCACTTACAATAAATGATATTTCAACATTCAGTGTCACTGGTGTTGTTTTAGGTGGCGGATTAGGTTTATGGAGCAGTAGTGATACATTGGTTGCAAGAGTTAATCCATTAACTGGTAGTGTAACTGCAGTTTCACCTGGTACTTGCGATATAATTTTTACAGTTAATGGTTGCAATGGCAATCCTTCTCAAAAGTTGACCTTAGTTGTAAATGATTATCCTATTATTATTGAATTGCAAAAAGGATCAAACTGTGCTGAGTTTAGTGTTAAATTAAAACCATCTATTAATATACAAGGTAACTTAACAAGTATTGTTTTTACTGTAAAGTGGGCTGCTACTGCTAATGCTGATGTTCAACTTACAGATGTAGTTAGTAGCTGGCCTGGCTTGACACAATTAGGAAGCAGGATATCAGATGGTGGTTACTATTATGTAAAATTTAGTTCTTTGACAAGCAATGCGGTCAATTGGCTTGCTAATTCGGAAAATACTATTATGACATTTCATAATTCCGGAACTGGTGAAGGCTATAGTAACTTTACTATTATTTCTTCCGATTATAATGTAGGTACAAATACTGCTTATCATGTTGAGTTGGCCTTAGCAAATGCTACAGGAGATGTTGTAAATCAAGCTGATGATGTTTCTCTTAATTGTGGACTTTACCTTAAAGATATTTTGCAAGGTGCTTATGATTCGACATTAGTAGTTCGTCAAATGAGGACTGATTTGAAAAATTTAGGATATTTACCTTTAGTTCAACCTTATGGGGCATCGGCAATAGCATACGCAGGTTCTGAAATGGTCACTTCGTTTACTGCACCTGTTGTTGACTGGATTGTTATTGAATTAAGAACTGGAACCGGAGCGGCAACACGAGTTTTACGTCAGGCAGCTTTATTACTTAGTAATGGGATCATTGTTGGTACTGACCAAAGTAATGCACCAATATTTTATTCGTTAATACCAGGTAATTCTTATTATGTTGTAATTTATCACAGAAATCACCTGCCGGTGATGACAGCCACAGCAATAACTTTTCCAAATACAGCTATAAACAGAATTGATTTTACAAAATCACCTCTCACTAATATCTACGGTGGTTTGAAAGGTGTAGTGCCTGTTGATGCTTTGAATTATGGTCAGATATCTGGGGATATTAATATGGATAATAAATTAAAATTTTCAGGTATTGATAATGATAGAGGTATGATATTCTCTAAAATAAATACTGTGCGTTATCCTTTAACTTCTAATGTGAATTCGACAATAACTGGATATTATGCTGAGGATTTAAGCCTAAATGGTGTTGTAAAATATAGTGGTCCTGGTAATGATCAAGGTATTATTTATGTAAATATTGATTATTTTACAACTCCAACAACATTTAATACTATTTTTACAGGAATGGTTCCTTATAGTTTAGCTAAATCTTCTTCAGAAAGTTCAAATAATGGACCAGTAGATATTTCTCTTATGGAAAATAATAATTCGATTGATGTTTTACTTCAATCGCAAAAGAGTTTTTCTATTGGTGCATTTGATAATATTCAATTCACTTTGAAATGGAAATCATTAAATAATGATAGTAGGAGTTTGGTTTATAGTGGGCAATATGGTATAGTGGCGCAAAGTGATCCAATTAAAGTCGGAGAGTGGTTTTATCAAACTTTTGCAACCGTTATTTGGAATGAATTTACCCCCGAATTTTTTAATAATGGAAAAATTGCCATTATGCATATTGCGAAAAATAGTTCTTTAAAGTTAGACGAGCTTTCAATTGCAGATAATCTGGAATCAGCAATGGAAAATAGTGACTTTTATGTCTCAATATTAGGTGAAAACAGCACTGGTAAGATATTATCGAATTCAAATATCAGAGGCTTAATTGAGAATGATTTTAGTGTTTACCCAAATCCAATAAGTTGCAATATTCTTCATTTTAATTTGCCTAATTCTGAAGATGGAAATGCAGAAGTGAAAATCTTTGATGGTCTTTCTAGGCTTGTAAAAAAATGTAATGCAACTTTATGTATTGATAAAAATTACTCTTTTGCTATTGATATTTCTGAGTTGGATAAAGGTTGTTACATTGTAGTTGTAAGTACTTCAAGAAATACAGAGAAATTCAAATTAATTAGAAATTAGTCTTGATTAAGAATAACCTAGATTAACGAAAAAAATATCATCGAAGATTTTTTACTTAGATAGAAGGAAAAGTTATGAAAAAAGCTTTGGCATCAGTTTTATTGTTGTTTGTGTTGCAAATTAATTTTTCTTGGGCTCAGAATAAAATTGACTTTGGAATTTTCGCTTCTACAATTCCAAATCAGATGGAAATTAGGATAAAACCAAATTATTCTGAATATGGGACTCGTTTTTTAACTAATGCTCAGTTTACAGTAAGATGGCCAGTTAGTAGTGGCTTAACTTCTGTTACTAGTGGTTCAATGATATCTCCTTTCTTTATGGCTACCCAAGGAGTTCCATACTTACATAATGGATATTATTATCAGGTATGGGCGACTCCTGGAGCATTTAGTGTTACATGGTCTGCAAATTCAGAGATTGTGATACAAACTTTTACTTACACAAATGCACAATGCTTATCTTTTGAAATTGCTCATGATAGCTATGTTTTGGATTCCATAAACGGGGATTATTATTTTGAAGTTAATGGTATACAAAATCTTACTGGACAACTATACCATGCTTCTGAAGGTTTTGCTCTTAGTACCCCTGGTTTAATTAGTGGTATTGACACAGTTTATCCTGGTATGAATAATATAAATTATTCTATTGATCCCTTAAGTTTTGCTTCTTCATATACTTGGATATATAGTGGTTCAGGGGCCGTTATCAATGGATCGGGAAATTCAATTACAATTAGTTTTGACTCTGGTGCTACATCTGGAAACTTAGTAGTTGCGGGTCATGACAGTACTTGTGGAGATGGGCCATTTTCGGATCCTTTATTTATTAATGTTTTGGATGGAACATCTACAATTTCCGAGACCACAATAAACCAAAACTCATTAAGATTATTTCCTAACCCCGCAGAAGGTAATACAGTATATATTTTAGTGGATTCTTATATAAGTGAAAATTCACGAGTTGAATTGGCTAATTTACTTTCAGAAACTTTAAACGTGCTAAATTTAGAGTTGTGTGGTGAAACTAATTCGTTTACACTAGATATTTCAAATTTGGCTAATGGACTCTATGTGATCAAAATTATAAGTTCTAATAAAATATACTCAGCCAAATTCACTAAATTGAATTGAATTTGGCAATCTACTCTATCATTAACTTGCAAACAATAAACAAAAATAACGATGAAAAATTTTGAAAAATTAAATAAAAAATTGCTGACAACTATTGTTTTTATAATAGTTATTTCATTCAGCGTAGTTGCCCAGAACAGGGTTGATTTTGGTATTATAGCTTCTACTACCTGTAATAAACTGGATATTAAAATTAAGCCAAATTATACCCAAGCATCAAGTAGCACTGTGTATGTTACTAATATTCAGTTTTCTGTGAGATGGCCTATTAGCAGTGGTGTTACTCAGCTGGAAAGTATTCCTGTTGGTCCATTTTATTTGAATGAGATGAATGAGTTTGATACTCTATATCAGTATAATGGTTATTATTATCAAATTTGGGCTTTCGTAGGCAATACTAATAATGTTGGTTGGACTAACGGTGTGGAGAAGTTAATTCAGTCTTTTACCTATACAGGAAGCGTTCATCCAATATTCGAAATTTCACATGATAACTATGTTCAAGCTGATACGGTAAATGGTGATTACTATTTTGAAGTGAATGGGGCGTCTAAGACTGGTCAATTGTATAGTCCTACTGCGACTTTTAATTTAGCTACTCCAATTTTGAGTGGAACTCAAACATTTTGCAGCCAGACTTCAGGTCAAGTTTATAATTTAGCTGCAATTACTGGGGCAACAAATTATGCTTGGACAGTTCCAACTGGTTGGACAATTACCAGTGGTGGAAATTCAAATTCAATTACTGTTACTACTGGTATTGCTAATCAAAATGGCAATATTACAGCAGTTGCGAATAGTGGTTGTGTAACAAGTGCGACTGGTGTACTTCCGGTTTCAGTTGTTGCTGCCGCTAATTTAGACACTCCTGTTATTTCAGGAACATCGATATATTGTAGTCAAGCTACTGGTCAAATCTACAGTATTTCTCCAATTGCTGGTGCTACTAATTATTTATGGACAGTTCCTACAGGATGGTCAATTACAAGTGGAGCAAACTCAACATCCATAACCGTAACCACTGGTACAACAGACCAAAATGGCACTATAACTGTTGTAGCTAGTAATCATTGTTCAAGTAGCACTGCTGGTACAATTTCTGTTTCAATTCTTAAGCAGTGGTTGGGTACTGTAAGTTCTGATTGGAACAATCCGGACAACTGGTGTTCTGGGGTTCCAACAGCTTCAACAAATGTCATTATTGTGCCTGGAGTTCCTAATTTCCCTCATATCACTAGCGCATTAACTTTTCCTTCTGTTTGCAATAACCTTACCATTACTAATGGGGCAACAGTTTCAGTAGATCCTGGGAAAGCTCTAACTATTTATGGGAATCTGGTTGTTAATGGCGCACAGGCATTAAATGTGAAAGCATCTTCAACAGCCACTAGTTCTCTTATAACAAAGGGAACTGTTACTTATTTTAATGGTGGGTCTGTAAATGTCGAGAAATATGTTAGCAGTGGAATAGTAAGTCACTGGGAGTACTTTTCATCACCAATAACTAACGCTTCTTCGTCAATGTTTACTTCACCGGCACGCTCATTGTATTACGTTAATGAAACACTCAATGCATGGGTTACGATTAAGAATATTGCCCCTGCCAATATGATTCCTTTCATGGGTTATGGTCGTAATTTTGTTACTAGCGAAGGAGATGGAAATATTGTTAAGAACTTTGTCGGATCCATTAATAGTGGGTTTCAATCTATTTATTCTCTAACTAGAACTGAAAGTGCACCATTTACCAAACATGGATGGAATATGCTTGGAAATCCATATCCAAGCTCAATTGATTGGGATGCAGCTTCAGGTTGGACAAAAGTTAATATCAATGGTGCAATTTATTTTCGTAATGATGGCATTCCTACTGCTTATGTTGATGGAATTGGGACTGGCAACTCTTCTGGAATTATTCCACCAATGCAATCTTTTTGGGTAATTGTTGATACCAATATTGCTAGTGGTTCACTTTCATGTACCGATGCAGTTAGAGTGCATAATACAACTCCTACTCCGGTTACTTATGTGAATACTTTACGCTTATATCTTACTGGGACTACAAGTACCAATCAGGACGATATTGTTGTTAGATTCAAGGATGGTGCTACTGATGGTTTTGATTTGTCATACGACGCAATAAAATTCTTTGCAACTGATGGTAGTCCGCAAATATATACTCATATTCCGAGTGGTCCTGATATGGATATTAACACAATGCCTGCTTTGACAGCGAACAAAGTAATTCCTTTATGGTTCTCAACCTCTGCTTCAGGCACATTTACAATAAGTGCTGGTTTGGTTTCAAGTTTTCAGGGCTATACCGTCTTTTTGAAAGATAAGGTTACAAATATAATTACAGATTTTTCTACAACAAATTCCTATACATTTACATCAGGGCTATTCAGTTCTTATACTCGTTTTGATATCTTGTTTGCAAGGGTAACACCTGATATTATTTTGTCTTCTAATTCAGTATCGGTGATTACTGGGACTACCGCAGTGAATTTGCCTTTTACTAGCTTAATCAATAATCCTGATAAATACAGTATTGCCTTTGATGCAACGGCTCTTAATGCTGGTTTTATTAGCGTTGTGGATGCAAGTTTGCCTATAAGTCCTATAATAATAAATGTTCCTTCTGGCATTTTACCAGGAACTTATAATGCTACACTAAATGTTAAGATTAGTAGTACTGGTTTATCAAATGTGGCTATTCCAATCACAGTAGTTGTTCAATTGGTTCCTACCTATTTTACTACTTCTCAGGATATTGGTACGACATTATTACTTACATGGACTCCAACGTCAGGAGCTACAAACTATGTTTTCCAATACCGAAAGGTAGGATCAAGTTCTTGGATTGGGACACCCGCTACTATTAATCAATTTAAATTGACAAATCTTTTACCTGGAGTAAATTATGAATGCAGACTTTATATTTATAAAGGCTCATTGCTTTGGGGTATTAGTGCAACAGGCAATTTTACACCTAGCCCTATGCGATGTTTTGCAACTCAAGATATAGGAACTACTTTGATGATTAATTGGCCTGCTTATTCTTATGCTTCATTGTATACTCTGCAGTATAGAAAACTGAAGGCCTCTTCTTGGACGGGTATGTCAACATCAAATACTCAAATTAAGATTTCTAACATAGTACCTGATTCACTTTACGAGTATAGGGTTTATGTTTATATGAATGTTAATGGAAGTAATTCTACTTGGGGAATTACTGCAAGCGATACTCTAAAAGCCGGAAATACTGTTTTTACATCTACTAATATTTCTTCAACTAGCGCTACTCTTACCTGGAATAGTTATTCTCCATGGGCAACTTCATATATATTCCAGTATAGAGTGCCAACAGGTAATTGGATTAGTAAAACTGTTTCAACAAATACTGTTTCACTTACAGGCCTAATTGCTGGAACTACTTATGAGTGCAAAGTTTTGGTTTATATAGGATCGGCACAATGGGGAACAAGTCAAGTGCGTACATTTACAACACTGGCAGTAAAACAAAGTGCATTTGATAATACTACCAATAATAATTCGGAAATCAGTGTTTATCCAAATCCTTTCATTAATGAATTAAATTTTAATGGAAACTTTTCTGAAGAAACAAATGTTTTCTGGACTATTTTTGATATGACTGGTAAAATGGTTCTTAGTGGAAATCAAAGTATGAATAGTGGGTTGAGTTCTCTAATTATTAATACTACTGAATTATCAAAAGGTATTTATATGATTAATGCCCTTGTAAATAACGAAAAACATAGTTTTAGGATAGTAAAACCTTAATTTTAAATTTTATTGACGAGAGTCATTAGAAATGCCAATAACAAAATGCATTTCTAATGACTCTTTTTTGTTTTGACAATAAGCCAATTATTATGTGTTTAACAGAATGAATGGAGTTCGAAAATTTTGAAGATTAGTTGTAAATGATTGAAAAAGAATTATTAGATTTGGGGTGGTCTTCCTTAATCTCTCGCAAAATCTTAGCGATTTTTTTTTTTTTGTTGTATATAATTCGGTTTTTTTTTAGAAAAATCTTCCTGTCCAATTTTATTTTTTTCGATAATTCTAAATTATTTTATTTTTTTTGGTGGTGTGACGTTTTATTTGTATATCTTTGCAAATAATTAAATTACAATTAAACATCACAATGAAAAAAGGAACAGTAAAATTCTTCAATGAATTAAAAGGTTTTGGGTTTATTAAAGACGATGAATCTGAAAAAGAATATTTTGTACATGCATCAGGCTTGATCGACAAGATTAAAGAAGGCGACTCCGTTAGTTTTGAACTCCAAGAAGGGAAAAAAGGATTGAATGCCGTTAATGTAAAAAGAGCTTAATTTTTTTAAGAATTTACAAAATGTAAAAAAAGCCCGTCGATTTTCGACGGGCTTTTTTGTTGAATCATTTTAACTCTCTCTTCGTTTATCGCGGGAGTATCTTTTCGGTTTTGATGATGATTCGCTGAAATCTTTTTCATTTGCAAAGCCGACATTAAGTTTACGGTCGTTATGTTTTTTGTTTTTCAATAAACGTATAATTTCATGTGCATATGAATTTTCTATTTCGAAAAACGAAAATGTTTTCATCAAATCAATTCGTCCAATACCTACCTTTTTTCCTGGAGTATTGTAATTAATCATATCAATAATCTGACGTGGATTAATTCCATCCATCTTACCTATATTGATAAACATACGGGAGAAGTCAGAAGATTTTTCAGGATTTCTATCAAACGACCTTTCGCTTGAACGATCTGAACGTTCATAATTTCTATCTGAACGGTTATCCGATCTGTCATAAGATCGATCTGATGACCTATCTGATGATCTGTCTGAAAATCTATCTCTTGAGCCACCTTCGTCTCTGCGTTTTCTATCACGACGACGACCATCTGTATCGCGTCCATCCTGATTATTTCTGTTATTGTCTTCAGGAACTTTTATGTCAACAGCACTTCTATAGTAATCAAGGAATTTATTGAACTGTAGAGAAACAAATCTTTTTATCACTTCTTCTTTATCCAGCCATTCCAGTTTGCGGAAAATTACTGGCAAATAAGTGTCTATTTCAGAATGGTCAATCTCTACCTTTTCCATTTTATCAATAAGATAAAACAATTGCTTTTCGCAGATTTCGCGTCCTGTAGGGATTTTCGCGTGTTGAAATGTTTTGTTTATTTTTTTCTCAATCTGACGAATGAGGAATTTTTCTTTCAGATTTACGATCGCAATAGAGATACCTGTTTTGCCTGCACGACCAGTACGGCCGCTTCTGTGTGTATAAACTTCAGGATCATCAGGTAACTGAAAATTTATGACATGGGTTAAATCATCAACATCAAGTCCACGGGCGGCAACATCGGTAGCAACCAGCAATCTAATGTTTCTTAGCCTGAATTTCTGCATAACCATATCACGCATAGGTTGTGATAAATCGCCATGAAGTGAATCGGCATTATAACCATCTTGTATTAGTTTATCGGCTACTTCCTGAGTTTCTTTTCTGGTGCGGCAAAATACGATGCCATAGATATCAGGATTATAATCTGCAATACGTTTCAATAAAAGATATTTATCTTTTGCATGAACCGTATAGCAAATATGCTTGATGTTTTCGGCTCCGGCATTACGTCTTCCTATGGTTACTTCCAAAGGATTGGTCATGTATTTTTTTGAGATTGCCACAATTTCCTGCGGCATGGTTGCTGAAAACAACAGGGTGTTTCGTCCATCAGGAACCTGGGCCAGAATAGCATCTATGCTATCAAGAAATCCCATGTTGAGCATTTCGTCTGCTTCATCTAAAACTACTCGGGTTACTTCTGCAAGTTTTACTACACGGCGTTCTATTAAATCTAATAAACGACCCGGAGTAGCTACAATGATCTGTACGCCTTTTTTTAAAGCGGTAATCTGAGTTTCTATGCTCGACCCTCCGTAAACAGGAAGTACCTTTAGATCGTTGATATATAAAGCATAGTCGTTCAGGTCGCCGGCTATTTGCATGCAGAGTTCGCGGGTTGGGCACAAAACAAGGGCATGAGGATATTTTGTTCCGGGCGCAGCTTCCTGAATTAAAGGCAAGCCAAAAGCAGCGGTTTTTCCGGTGCCGGTTTGCGCCATAGCAATAATATCGTTACGTTTGTTGAGCATTAAAGGAATTACTTGTTCTTGTACGGGCATAGGATGCTCAAATCCAAGTTCAAGTATTGCTCGTTGAATTTTTGGTTCAATTCCTAATTCTTCGAATGTTGTCATTTTTTTATGAAAAGTTTTGTGCTTCGGGGTTTGATTTGCTGATGTTCCCTTAAGATTTGCCTGCATACAGGCGGAAATGAAGCTGATTGGCTTCCCTGAAATCACTTATATTAATAAATCGCTGCAAAGGTAATCAATAATATTGATAAGAACCTTATTTAAAATGCGAAGTATTAATTACAAAGCCAAATCTACCTTTATTTTCTCAATTTTATCTTTGCATTCCGTTTCGGTTTTTTCGAAATCGGCCACATCATGCATAAGTGTTTTGATTCCAAAATAGAATTTAATTTTGGGTTCGGTACCCGACGGACGCACGGTTATTTTGCTTCCATCTTCTGTAAAAAACTGTAATACATCTGATTTAGGCAGGTCAATTGGTTTAATTGATAAATCAGACATGTTGGTTTCTTTCTGTAATTTGTAATCTTTTATGGTGATTACCTTTGAATTGTTTATGGATACAGGAGGCGATGTGCGGAAATTTTCCATCATTTGTTTTATTTCGTCGGCACCTGATTTTCCTTTTTTTGTGATAGAAAGCAAACTTTCGTAATACATGCCAAATTCTTTATAAATTTCAAGCAATAAAGAATATAACGACATGCCTTGTTCTTTGGCAAAAATGGCAGTTTCGGCTATCATGCAACACGAAATCACGGCATCTTTGTCGCGAACAAAATCGCTTACCAGATAGCCGTAGCTTTCTTCGCCTCCGCCAATAAATGTTTTGAGTCCCTGATATTTTTGAAAGATCGGAAGAGCGTCGTGTAGGGAAAGAGTGTTCAGAGCCG
>CAYYQJ010000043.1:0-11665 GCA_964473775.1 uncultured Bacteroidales bacterium
ATAGCTTCAGGTGACTGGAGTTCAGACGTGTGCTCTTCCGATCTATACCAGCCATAAAGAGCCATGATGATATAAACAAATTGCAATATCACATCGGCATACAGTTTGGAAATAAAACAAACAATAAGCGTTAGAATTACATTAATCAAGCCCACAGGCCAATTCCAGATGTTTTGCTTTATAGCAAGCACCACCCCTGCAATACCCAGTATGGATGCAATAATCTCTAAGCAATGTTCAAAAAACCAGTTTGTCAAGTTCATCAAGTTTATAAAGGTAGGACTGAAAGATTTGAGCTATCTTTGATTATCAATCATTCACCAATGCCCATTGAAAACGATTATTGCCTATTCCTTATTTCTTACCTGCAAATCCGCATTCACCATTTTAATAATAAAAACCGAATGTGGCACCTTGAATGCTTTTTCTATTTCCGTTGTGAGTGCATTCATCAGGTAACGATATTCACCAAAAATCTGGGTACTCATTCCATTGGTTTCTGCAATAAGTTCAGGGTAAGTGTTTATGCGTTCAATAAAAGCTTTAATTTCAGGAATAAATTCGTCCTTTAAAGGATAATAACTGATGTCGATAGATAATTTCATGGATTAATTAATTTATCTGCAAATTTACAGTAAAATTATTAGTAATTTTGAATCCGATTCCTGAATATAAAATTCCCTTCATTTAAAAATATAAATAGCTGGTCTGGTAGGCATTTCAGGAAGTGGGAATTGTTGCCGGTCCATTAAAAACATAAAAAAAAGTATGAGAAGAGTCTTGTTATTATTAACCATTGGTGTTTTCGCATTATTTTTAAGCAGTTGCTTAACCGTTGAAAAGAAACAGTACACTTTTGAAATGAACGGAAAAAATGGCGGTACACTTACCATAAAGTATATTAATATCATGTCGAATGTCGACTCGGCAGGTGTTACTGAAGTGAAAGACTTCGAAGAGTTGAACGACACTTATGTAAAAGGTACCAAACTGGAGGAAACCTATCCCAATGCTACCAATTTTAAGAAACGTTTGTTTGAAGAAAACGGTGTATTATGTGGCGAAGTAAGTATGGATTTTCCTGATTTAACGGCTGCACGTTTGTATCAAATGGACAAAAAGAGTCCTTATATGTTCTACGCCAGCTCTGTTGATGGAGAAAGTTATCTGGAATCAAACGGAACATACGGCGGCGAATTTATGCCCGTTGTTATATTTCCAAATAATTCTAAAAAACTGATTGTAACCACTTCTGTAAGTAAACCCACCGAAGAAAGCTATGTGAGTTTGCTCAAATTGTTTAAAGACACACAAAAATAAAGGATAAAAAAAAGCCCAACATCACGAAGGGCTTTTTTTTATTAGATTGATGCGGTTATTAAGTTATTTGTTATTGGTTAAATAGCAATTCAACAATATAACAATTTAACCATTATTCCCTATTCCCTATTCTTTCTTATCTTTTATCTTATCAAGCAATAATTTATTGAAATCTTTTTCAGCAAGAAACAAAGCAACCACTTTTTTGCTTCCAATAAGTTTCTTGAATTTAGGCATATACTCTTTCTTTAGGTCGAGCAGGCCTTGTTCCTGTTCTAACTGAGCATTAATCAATTCATCGGCTTGCGCTTCGGTCAATTGGTCGGCATCGTTGTTTTTTACAATTTTCAGTTTTTGGCGCAATGTTTTTTGAATCACTTCACGTTTATCCTGAAATTCGTTATACACAGGCCAGAATTTTTCAGCTTCTGCCGGAGTTAAATTCAGCTTATCGGCAAGGTAGGCCACTTTCATCGATTCCACCTTTTCTTTTTTATCCTGAGCTTTGGTGTTTGGCACACCGGCGCTTTGAGCCATAATCAGGTTGTTACTTACAAACATCAGCGCAATAAGCATGATGCCTGCGATTTTCATTTTTGTTTTCATGTGTTTTTTGTTTTTAAATTATAAGGTTTCCGGGTCAATATTTTCGTTTTCGAGGTATTCTTTTATGTCTTCTTTCTTCAATGAGGTATCAATACTAAATGTGTTCGGTTGATTCTTTTTAATGGTATCGTCCGTGTTCACAAGCTCTTTCATTTTATCGGCATCAAACATACAAATGTTTGAACTGCTGGCCTCAAACAAAGTGTTTTCATCCAGATTCTCGGACAGATACTCGGTAATAGCCGCATCCATATCTGCCAAATTAATACCCTGACTACTATTATTAATGGTATCTTTCGATAGAAACGAAAACAGAATCAATATCCCGGCTATAACGGCTGCCATACCCGTAACGATAGAAAGATTTCGTAGAGTAACCATCTTCTTTGGCTTAATGGCAAAATCCAACGCTATCTTTTCTGATATCCGCCCCGGAAGTGCTTCAAAATAACCTTCGGGAAGCTTGAAAAAGTTCTCTATATTTTTAAGATCATCAATGTCTTTTGGCTTGGTATTCTTGTCCATAGGTTTTGTTCTTTATTTTTTGAACGTTTATTTGATAGTTTTCAATCGCAAAGGTTTAATCGCCCTTTAAATATTTTTCGATTTTTTTGAAGGCAATATGATAACTGGCTTTCAAAGCTCCTGTGGATGTGCCCAGTATCTCCGAAATTTCTTCAAAAGGCAGCTCATCATAATACCGCATATTAAACACCAGTCTTTGTTTTTCGGGCAGCATCAATATGGCTTTGTGCAGGTTGAGGGCAATGCCTTCAGCCGTAAAATACGGGTCGTCTTTCAGCGAATTGGCCAGTTTATGTTCCACACTAAACCAGGGGATAAATTGTAATGTTTTTTTTCTTTTCAGAAATGCCAGTGCCTCATTCACCGCTATGCGATGCAACCAGGTATAAACCGACGACTCGAAACGGAAGCCCTCAATGCCATTCCATGCCTTAACATAAGTGTTTTGCACAATATCGTTGGTGTCTTCGTGGTCGATAACAATTTTTCTTACCATCCAATAAATCTGTTGCTGACTGGCTACAATCAGTTGATTAAAACCCTGATGCCGGGTTTCACTTTGTTTTATCAGTGCAACTATGGTATGATCCGCTTCGGATGTCATTCAGAAAATTTGTGGTTAGATGCTTTAGATTTGAAAAGGTTTAAACGGGGGAGGTGTTTTTTTATTGTGGCAGGGGAGGGAAGTCGGAAGTTGGAAGACCGAAGCCGAAAGCCAGTTTCAGTATGGAGGAGGCTTTACTGATTATTAATACACGGGGAATGCAATTCTCTATGGGCAGGGATTTATTGTTAAATAGCAAAAACAAATGTTTCTGCATCAGTACGGTTAAGCGGAAATTTAATATGTTCCTCTTTCATTCCTTCCAAATGAAACCGAATGGCAATAAGTATGTTTTTTTCAACAATAGCTTTTGTATGTCCTGCTGCGATACAACCAGGCAAATCAGGGGCATAAGCGCTATAGCCTGTTTCTGTTTTTTCGAATATTATCAAATATTTTAACATGGTTTTTATTCCTCCGTTATTTGTGCTTGTTTCAAAATGCTATTTAATGTTCCTCTTTACAATTTACGCTAAAGCCATCAATCATTAACCATTATCTTCCCCGTTTTCACTCCCTTTTCATCCAACACCAACTTTAAAAAATACATTCCGTTGTTCAGCTTGTTTCGATTGAGTATGATTTTATCTGTATTATTGTATTGATTTTGGAATACGAGTTTGCCCTGTATATCATACACTGAAAGAGAAATATGATGGTAGGATTGGGGGAGGGTGATTTGGGTGGAGGTGGAGAAGGGGTTGGGGGAGATGGAGATTTTCTGATCTTTATTTTCTTCAATATTTTCAATACAATTAACTGTTGTATTTGAATAATCGTATGAATCAATAAAATTAGGAAGACCATAACTTGCAATATGTCCATTAAGATCAACTGCATTATTTACAAAATTACAGCTTAGACCTTTATTATTTGGATAATTGATAACTGCTAAATATGAATTATTATTAAGTGGCGATTCAGCTGCGTATATTTTTCCGTTTGTTGCTAATTGAAGTCCAAAAAAGAATGGGTCGCTTGTTGAAACACAAATTCTTGATGCATTTACAGAATCAGGATTTCCTCCACCTGCATTTAAATCAAATTGAAGGACACCAGTTATATTCGCAATTGCAGAGATATAAAGTTTTGAATTATCTGGAGAAAAGGAAACTCCATAATAATTCCAGGTGGGGTAACTTTGAATATTTACACCATTACTTACAACCCCAGTATTCTTATTAAAATCAAAATACTCAGCAATATTATATCCTGAGTTGGCACATACAATTGCAAGTTTTTGACCATTGGGTGATGCCTTGAGTTGACCTATTGCTGCTGCACCATAAGGTATTAAAGGTGGTAAAATTGGATTTGTTGGGTGTACTGAGCCCACATGAGAAATTACAGGGGCAGCCAAGCCGGTGGATGATAAACGATATGAATAAAATGCGTTAGAAAAAAATTTATGGACAATAATCCAATAATCAGTTCCATTAGCATGTCTGACTGCTGTTAGTTTTTCGGCAACTGTATCAAGTATTTTAATATTCATTTGCCCATTAACAACATCACCCAACCCACTGTTCAGGCACATGTCAACCAATGAATACCTAAAACCAAAATATAACTGGTCAATTTGAAAATCATCTACAGTAAAAATATAGAAATACCTGCTACTTCCTGGTTTTGGAACTATCAATGAACCCTGAGTGGCCGAAACTGAGCTTAATAAATTACCTCCATAGGTCATTATTTGATGGTTTCTATTCCAAACCTTTTTATTATTACAATAAAATAAAAGAGACCCTGAATTGTCACACATAATAGATGTTCCCTCACAATGAGCATTGGTTCCTGTAGTTAAATATGTTTGTCCATCGTTTAAAACAACAGGTGATCCACTATTAAAATCAACCCCAGCATGGTCTCCAAAATACCAAATATTGCCTTGCTTTTGAGAGAAACTTAAAAGCGGAAAGAGTAAGAGAATAAATAAAACTTTTTTCATAACACCCAAATTAAATTAAACACCAAAAACCACCCCAAAGATACAGAAAAAATACAATCCAATTCCGAAATTATTCTTATCAAAATAAAATTTTTTTTAATCAGAATTGAGTTTATGGATTGCCGGAATCATTTCTACATTGAAAGGAAATTTCTTTTCCTATCAATGAAAAAAATTCTTATTGATAGGAAAAATTATTATCAATCAAGGTAAGGAATTCTCATTGAAAAGAAAAATATTTACCTATAAATGTGAGGAATTCTTATTGATAGGAAAATCTTTTATCTATCAATGTGAGGAATTTTCATTGATAAGAAAAATCCTTAACTATCAATGATAGAAATTTTCATTGAAAGGAAAACTTTTTATCTTTCAAGTTAAACTTTTTTCATTGATAGTTGAGAAAGGTATTTTTGCAGATAATCAGTATGTTGGTGTTTTTGTGAAATGAAATTGAGCTGTATTTTGGCTTAATCCAAAAATGGGCTGACTGTGTTCCCACGCGAATCAATCGTGTTACTATAGAAATCAATCGCGTTACTACGCGAATCAATCGCGTTACTACAGGAATCAATCGTGTTACTACGCGAATCAATCGTGTAACTACAGAAATCAATCGTGTTACTACAGGAATCAATCCTGTTACTACAGGAATCAATCGCGTTACTACGCGAATCAATCCTGTTACTACGCGATTCATTCTTGTTACCACGCAATTTATCCGGCGAGTGATTTTAAAATAAATTCTAATTTGTATTTAATTGATTTAGTGATACAAATTGTTTTATTGCTTGTTATTTTTTTTAAAAGTCATTCTTTGTGTAACTCCGTTTATACCTCTGTTCCCTCTGTGGTTATTGATAGGGTTATTACTTTATGCTGATTATTTCTTCTCAGCAAACCAAAATTCACTTTCTTTGCACTATCAAAAAAATCATCTTGTTATGAAAAAAACAATTGTGCTTCTGTTTGTGGTAAGTTTACTGATATCATGCACTTCAAAGAAAGAAAAAGCCATACAATATAATAAATCGGGCATCAGAAATATGTTTAATCTGAAAGATAAAGAAGCTATGGAATATTTTAATCTGGCGATTGAAATGGATTCTACCTTCGACCAACCCCATTATTACCGTGCCAATCTGAAATATGGTGAAGGCGATTATCAGGGCGCCCTGACCGATTATAACAAAGCCATTGCACTAAATCCCAAATATGCAGAAGCCTACAGCCACCGCGGCAATGTGTTTGAAAAGCTGCATCAGCAAGACAATGCCTGCAAAGATTTTCAAAAAGCCCACGATTTAGGCGAACCCAATCTGGAAGATAAACTGATAAAATGTGAGTAGGTGGTACAACCACCCTTGAACATTGTAAATTGAGCATTGATTATTGAACATTTGGAATGCTCATTTATAGCTTCTTTGTGAAACTTTGTGTTGCCTTAGTGTATCTTTGTGTAATAGTTATACACTAAGTTACTCAAAGAACCTCAAAGTTTCACAAAGAAAACGTACACTCAAATAACCATTAAGCAATAAAATAATAAAGCAATAAAACCATTAAACCTTATTTCCTCAATTAAAATTTATTTGTAACTTTGTAAAAAAAAACCATGGAAAGAATTGTAACTATTCATATTGAAAAACTTCCTGAAGGTTTTTATCTTGCAACATCCGATTCAATTCAGGGATTGATTGCTCAAGGAAGAACCATTGCTGAAACCATAGAGATAGCTAAGGATGTAGCAAAAAAGCTAATTGAATCACACGAGGAACAGATATGAACATTTGATAACCATTCAGCAATTTAACCATTCAACAATAAAACAATATAACAATACCCCCTCTTAAACATTAAACCTGATATGCAAAACATCCCCCTCGTCCACAATATAGCTCTTGCCTTCCACATGAAATTTTCCGGCTTCTTTGCAAGCTTGTTCGGTACCTAATCTCACAAAATCATCATACTTTATCACTTCGGCGCGAATAAAACCACGTTCCAGATCGCTGTGTATCACTCCTGAGGCTTGTGGGGCATTCATCCCTGCCTTTATGGTCCATGCGCGTGCTTCTTTTGGGCCTGCGGTAAAAAACGTACGCAAATTCAGTAAATGAAAAGAAGCCTTGATCAGTTTGTTCACACTCGGTTCGCTCAATCCCACATCATTCAAAAAAACCAGGCGGTCTTCTTCCGTATCCAGTTCGGCAATATCGGCTTCCAATTTGCCTGCAATCACCAATAGTTCTGTATTTTCTTTTTGAACCACAGCCTTCAGTTGCTCCACATATTTATTGCCGTTGACAGCCGCATCGTCATCCACATTACAAACGTATAATACAGGTTTTTCGGTCAATAAACACAAATCTTTCACCCATTTGCGGTCGTCGTTGGTAATATCCAAAGTGCGTGCAGATTCGAAGGACTCCAGATGGTCTTTATATTTATGAAGAATTTCCAACACATGCTTGGCATCCTTATCGCCCGCTACCAAAAGCTTTTTGGTTTTAGCAATTTTGCGGTCAATCAAATCGAGGTCGCCAATCTGCAACTCCAAATCAATAATTTCTTTATCTCTCACAGGATTCACCGAACCTTCGATATGCGGAAGATTTTCGTCATCAAAACACCGAATCACATGAATGATGGCATCCGTTTGTCTGATATCCGATAAAAACGAATTGCCCACACCTTCGCCCTTGCTCGAGCCTTTGGTGAGTCCTGGAATATCCACAATTTCTACAGTGGCATGAACCACTTTCACTGCTTTAACCAGTTTTTCAAGAACGTACAGCCTTTCGTCGGGCACGTTAACTATAGCAATATTCGATTTGTTTGAACTGAAAGCAAAGTTGGTAATTTGCCCTTTGGTGCTCGACATGCAATTGAAGATGGTTGTTTTTCCGCAATTTGCCAGTCCTATGATTCCGCAATTTAATCCCATTGTAAATTTAAATTTTTTGCAAAAGTAGCTAAAAATAATTGTTTCCGAAAGTCTGTTCATCATGTCGGCAAACCCATGCCAAAGAAAAAACTTATTCATGACTTTTTAACATTGCGATATTAAATTGATAAAAGTTTTACTTTTGAAGAAAAAAAACTCATGAGAACTGTTGAAGAACTAAAGGATATTGCAAATCAGGTACGACGCGATTCGTTGCGTATGATTCATGCTGTTAACTCCGGTCATCCGGGTGCTGCGTTGGGTTGTGCCGATTTGTTTGCATGTTTATATTTTTCTGTGATGACACATAATCCGTCACCTTTTAGCATGGATGGAGTAGGAGAAGATGTTTTTTTCTTGTCCAATGGTCATGTTTCGGCGGCATGGTATAGTGCTTTGGCGCGTTCGGGATATTTTCCCGTGTCCGAATTGGCCACTTTCCGAAAGCTAAACACCCGTTTGCAAGGTCATCCCACACCTGCCGAACATATCCCCGGTGTACGCATTGCTTCGGGCTCTTTAGGTCAGGGATTGTCGGTTGCCATTGGCACAGCGTTGACTAAAAAACTCAACCATGACGATAAATTGGTGTATGCCCTTTTGGGCGATGGCGAATTGGATGAAGGTCAAAACTGGGAAGCAGCCATGTATGCGGCGGGCAAAAAGGTGGATAATCTGATAGCAATCATTGATAATAACGGCAAGCAAATAGATGGACCTATTGATGAAGTGATGCCATTGGGAAACCTGAGAGCCAAGTTTGAAGCCTTTGACTGGAAGGTGAACGAAATGAACGGAAACGATATGGCTGATTTGCTATGTGTAATTAATTCCAGCAAAGCTGATACAGCAAAAGGCCATCCTGTAGTTATTATCATGAAAACCGACATGGGTCATGGAGTTGACTTTATGATGGGCACCCACAAATGGCATGGTGTGGCTCCCAATGATGAACAACTGTCGAAAGCATTGTCGCAAATTCCCTCAACTTTGGGAGATTATTAAAATAAAAAAACTGATGAAAATTCCTCACAATCGCTTTGTCTTTTTTAAACTGCTCCTGATATTATTGTTGGGGATATCGCCCGTGCTGAAATGTTTCGGTCAGGAAAACAAGGATAAAGAAAAACCCAAACCGCTCACCCGCATCTTGTTTGTTTATGATGCCTCTCAAAGCATGCTTGGGCTGTGGCAAAGCGACCGCAAGATATCTATTGCCACCAAGCTGATGTCGCAATTGCTGGATAGTTTGCGCGGTGTTCCCAATCTGCAACTGGGTTTAAGGGTTTATGGGCATCAGAAAACCTATCCGCCACAGGATTGCAACGATTCCAAGCTAGAGATACCAATTGGTGTCGGAAATGTGGATAAGATAAAAAACAAACTGAAAACCATTAATCCGAAAGGAACCACACCCATAGCTGCCAGTCTGGAAGCGGCTGGTAGCGATTTTGTTCCTATGGACAATTGCCGTAATATTATCATTCTGATAACCGATGGACTGGAAGAATGCAATGGCGACCCTTGTGCAGTATCTATTGCTTTACAGAAGAAAGGGATTGTTCTGAAACCATTTATCATTGGTATAGGACGTAATTTTGCTGATGCATTTAAATGCGTGGGAACTTATTTTGATGCCACAACAGAAAAAGATTTCAGCAATGCCTTAAAAGTGGTTATTTCGCAGGCATTAAACTCTACCACTGCTCAGGTAAATCTGTTAGATACTGAAGGAAAGCCTACCGAAACTAATGTTGGAATGACTTTTTATGATAATTTTTCAGGAACCATTAAGTATGATTTTGTTCACACCATCAACGATGCCGGCCTGCCCGATACTTTGATACTCGACCCTTTGATGACGTATGATGTGGTGGTTCATACCATCCCTCCGGTGAGCAAAGACAGTGTAAAACTCACACCGGGGAAACATACGATTATTGCGTTAAGCACACCCCAAGGGAGCCTGAAGCTTAAGATTACCGGCGATTTGCCTTCGGTAAAAAACCTTCAATGTATTGTCAGGCAACATGGCAAAATGGAAACGTTGAATGTGCAAAACTTCGATCAGGTAACCAAATACCTTACTGGCAAATATGATTTGGAAATTCTAAGTCTCCCAAGATTTGAGGTGAAAGATGTTGCGATAAGTCAAAGTCATACAACTACAGTAGAGTTACCGATGCCTGGAATAGCAGTAATTGGCAACACATTGGTTGGTTATGGAGCGCTTTATCTTGCAGAAAACAATACTCTGAAATGGATTTACAACCTGAACGAAGACGGAGACCCTGAAACATTGTATATGCTTCCGGGAAAATACAGATTGATATTCAGGTCGAAACGTGCCACGCACTCTGTATATACGATTGATAAAAGCTTTAAAATTGAATCGGGAGTAACAACGAGGGTGAATTTTTATTAGGGAGGTTGTGGAGTTAGGAGTCGAAAAATGAATGAATAAAATTGAATAATAAAGAAAACGCTAAATATTAATAACAGGACAAAATTTATAATTCCGAAACGGAATACTTGATTAAAACAATAAAAAATATGGAAAGATTTATAAAAACCGGCGAAAAAGATACCCGTTCAGGTTTTGGCGAAGGCCTTCTGGAACTGGGACGTAGAAATCCTAATGTGGTAGCGCTTTGTGCTGACCTGATTGGTTCATTAAAGATGGATGCTTTTGTGCATGAATTTCCTGAACGTTTTTTTCAGGTAGGCATAGCCGAAGCCAATATGATTGGAATGGCAGCAGGCTTGACCATAGGAGGGAAGATTCCTTTTACAGGTACTTTTGCCAATTTTTCCACAGGCAGGGTTTACGATCAGATCAGACAATCGGTTGCTTACTCCAATAAGAATGTAAAGATTTGTGCTTCTCATGCAGGACTTACACTGGGAGAAGATGGAGCCACTCATCAGATAATGGAAGATATTGGATTGATGAAAATGTTGCCCAATATGGTTGTCATTAATTCCTGCGATTTTAATCAAACCAAAGCAGCCACTTTGGCAATTTGCGAACATGTAGGACCGGTTTATTTGCGCTTTGGAAGACCAAAGGTGCCTGTATTCATACCCGAAGATGAACCTTTTGTTATTGGTAAAGCTGTAAAAATTAATAGTGGTGCTGATGTTAGCATATTTGCTACAGGTCATCTGGTGTGGCAAGCAATGGAAGCAGTTCAAATATTAAAAGAAAAAGGAATAGAAGCTGAATTAATCAATATTCATACGATAAAACCTTTGGATGAAGAGGCCATTTTGCAATCGGTAGCTAAAACCCGTTGTGTAGTTACTGCCGAAGAACACATGATGAATGGTGGTTTAGGCGATAGTATTGCACAATTGCTTTGCAGAAAAATGCCCGCACCTTTGGAAATGGTAGCCGTAGATGATAAGTTTGGTGAAAGCGGCACTCCCGATGAACTCATGACCAAATATGGATTGGATGCTCCACATATTGTGATAGCAGTGTTAAAGGCCATGCAGAGAAAGTGAGGATTTAGAGTTGATTGGTTAATTGATTAGAGAGATTGTTCCCCTAATTATTAACTATTAATTATTAACTATTAACTAATTAAAGGTTTTCTTATGGGAAATATTAGTGTTGTAGAATTTATCCTTTATGTTGCCGATCAGAAGAAAAGCAGGGATTTTTATGAAAAGATTCTTGGGTTTGAACCTGTGTTGGATGTT
Organism: uncultured Bacteroidales bacterium; assembly: GCA_964473775.1. Classification (GTDB taxonomy): domain Bacteria; phylum Bacteroidota; class Bacteroidia; order Bacteroidales; family CAIWKO01; genus CAIWKO01. Next base: position 11,659 of record CAYYQJ010000043.1, read on the forward strand.
CCCGGGA
>CAYYQJ010000044.1:0-11611 GCA_964473775.1 uncultured Bacteroidales bacterium
TTCTTTTTTTTTATATTCATCTCTTTTTTGTTCTTCATATTGAACGCGTCCACCTGGACTTACACGTCTCTGAACACTCTTTCCCTACACGACGCTCTTCCGATCTTAATGTTTTTGTTTTAAACTATATTCTAAACAAGCAAAATTCCATTAATAGAAATACGCATTCAAGTAAAACCATTAATTTGAATCATAAAATTAATGCGAATTGTAAATTATATACAATCATACCTAAATGCAATGTCTTTTGATTATCTTTGTTGTCAAAAATTTAGAAAATAAAATAAAAAATCTAATTCATGTGCGGAATAATTGGCATTTGGGATTTTAAGAACAGGGTAAACACAGAAGAGTTTGCCTTGATGAGGGATACTATGCAACATAGAGGTCCTGATGGAGAGGGTATGTATGTTAATAAAACAGGTAATATTGCCTTGGGCCATCGTCGTTTGTCCCTGATTGATCTTTCCGAAAGTGGCTCACAACCCATGTGTAACGAAGATAAAACCATTTGGCTTACCATTAATGGAGAGATTTATAATTACAAACTCCTGAAAAAGGAACTTGAAGCCAAGGGACATCATTTTAAATCCAGCAGTGATTCAGAGATTCTGATTCATGGCTATGAAGAATGGGGCACAGATATCCTCAACAAATTAAAAGGGATGTTTGCCTTTTGTATTTATGACCAAAACAAACAGATTTTTTTTATCGCCCGCGACAGATTTGGAATAAAACCCTGCTACTACTATCATCTGAATGACGTGTTTTTATTTGCTTCAGAGTTGAAAGCCATTGTGGCATATAGCGGTTTTAACAAAGAAATAGACATGACCTCTGTAAGTAATTATTTTACTTACCGCTATGTACCAAGTCCTGCCACCATTTGGAAAAACACTTGTAAGATTCCGCCTACTCATTATTTATTGATAGATGCAAATCAAAAAACACAGCTAGTTGAATACTGGAAACTGCAATCGACAAACAATCACTTCAAACAAGACTATCTGATTGAAAAAACCGATTTCTTATTAACCAATTCCGTAAAAGAACATTTGGAAAGCGATGTCGAGGTAGGTAGTTTCCTTAGCGGAGGTTATGATTCCAGCGCCGTGGTGTATTACATGAATAAAATTAAGTATCCATCCAAATCCACTTTCAGTATAGGATTCAAAGGATGGGAGCAGAGTGAACACCAATATGCCGAAATGGTTTCTTCAAAATTCAAAACCAATAATACAGTTGAAATTCTGGATGAAACATCCTTGGGCATCATTGATGATTTGGTATATTTTTACGATGAACCCATTGCCGATATCTCAATAGTTCCTACTTATTTTGTCAGTCGTATGGCATCAGCCAAAGTTAAAGCCGTACTTTCGGGTGAAGGTAGTGATGAGATTTTTGGAGGTTATACCTGGCATAGAAACGAAAATTCTTATCTGAAAAACTTGTTTTCTGTACTTGCTAATAAGCATACTGAGCGGGCAAAATATTCTGTTTCCGACTATGCCAATGCCATGTCTATGGGACTGTTCGATAAAAAACCCCTGATGGATATTATAGGAAAAGATTTTCATACAAGCATTCCTGAAGATCCATTCTGGTTTTACAGACAACATTATAAACCTGAAATAGGAGGGATAAAAACTTTTCAGTATATGGACATTAAAACCTTTATGGGCGAGTTGGTTTTAACCAAAATCGACCGTGCAAGCATGGCCAATTCACTCGAAGTAAGGGTCCCTTTTCTGGATCATGAATTGGTTGAGTTTCTGTTTAGTTTGACTGAAAAGGACTACATAAAAAAACACATCCAAAAGTTTTTGCTTTTCGAAAACATAAAAAACCATTTACCAAAGGAGATTTTACAACGAAAAAAACAGGGATTTGTTGGTCCCGACAGCTATTATATGAATCTTAACTGGTATAGTGAGAATCTGAAAAACTCAAAATTAGTAAGCCTCGGAATCATTAATAAGGGCATTATTGATGAATTAATTATGAACAAAGATCATTGGAGGTTGTGGAAAATACTGCTTCTTGAACGATGGAGTCAAAGATGGCTGTAACCCTAAAATCATGATTTTATGAACAGTAAAAATGTTTTTGTATTTGTAGTTTGTGGTGCAAACGTACACATTGAGACATTAAATTTCTCACTAAAATACTTGCGTCATTTCTCAAAAAACGAAATAATTGTAGTTACTGACAGCCGTCGTAATTCACTTAAAATCCAACACGAATCCATCATTGATATAGAAACACCCTCGCATTACGATCATCATCAGGCAAGCATCTGGTTGAAAACAGGCCTTTATCTCTTTCTTCCTCCCGAAAACAAATATTGTTATCTCGACACAGATGTGATAGCACTGAATCATGAAGTGGATGAAATTTTCAATCAATTTGTCTCTCCAATTACTTTTGCCAACGATCATTGCAAACTAAATTTTTTCAGTGCGGCAGCAGTGAATTGTTCCTGCAGTGGCATTTATAAAGAAAGAAAAAAAAGATTTGCTGAAACACTCAACTCAATAATACCTGGCTACGATTTTGAAAAAGATTTTAATAATATTTATACCCGTATAATTTCACGGAAAATAGAAACAGCCTTAAGTGCACCCTGGCAAAACTTTCCTTTTCTTATCAAATTGTATCTCCGCAAAATATTGCCTTCCAACCAATCGCTCAGGATAAATAATGATATCATTTATTCCAAAAAAAATAAAGCTTGGGTAGATAAAAACGGAAAAATCATTGCCCATGTTATGTTGGATTATTACTCTGAAATTAAAAAATCAACCGGCTTTCGTTACAAAAGATTCCAATCAAAATGGGTAGATGAGAAAGGCGAGGTATTTGATTCAAAAGGATGTGAGCATTTAAAACAGCAGATCTTTAAAAAATTCAATGTGATTGTTACGGATAATGAATGGCAACATTGGAATGGAGGCGTTTTTCTTTTCAATAAATCCTCCGTGGATTTTCTATCAACCTGGCATAATCATACAATTGCTATTTTTAAAGACAAAGAATGGAAAACCCGTGATCAGGGAACCCTGATTACTACAGTTTGGGAGTCAGGCATGCAAAATCACAAAACACTTCCCGAAGAATTCAATTTTATAGTTGATTTCCACAATCCCAACATTACATTCGAAAAGGCGAAAGGCTTTACTAAAGATAATTTTAAGTCCATCATAAAACCCAATTTTGTCCATGTTTATCACGAATTTGGAAATAAAGATTGGAATATCTGGCAAGCCATTGAAAAAGTCCTGATTTAAAATGATTATTACAAAGTACCCTTTTCCGGTAATTAAAAAGTCTGCCATCAACTTCCATAATTGCGTTTTTTTGCTGATTATCATCTCATTCATCATAGTAGCGGTCGTGCATAATTTCGATTACATTCGATATATGCAAAGTTTTACGGTTCTGATTATTCCTTTCATCTATTCTTATTTCTTAATCATGCTTCAAAATAAAACCATAGTTGATAAATGTTTCAGCATATTCAGGTTGAAAAAATGAATGATTGTTTAATTTTACCAAAGTATTAATTACTCCAGGCACATTTCAATGAACAATCCCAAAAAGATGCAATTAAAAAGGTGGATAACAATAGGACTTATTCTTATTGTCATTGGGTTCTTATTGCTGGCTTTTCTGTTCATAAACAAATACATTTCCAGGGTAATAATCTCACAACCTTTCCGTGTGGAAATTCAAGGAATTTCTACATCAAATGCAAATGCCATTAAAATCTTTGGCTATTCTCCCACCGGAAAAATCCAGCTTCTTAACAATGTAAGAGAATCTGATTGCTGGGAATATTTCGATTACAGCAATTTTACTTCACTTCTTATTTCTAAGCCCAATAGCCTTACGATTGCTGAGAAAATAGTTATCACAACAAAAAATCATCAGTTTGAAATAGTCGGATTTAAAAAAACAACATCAAACAAGAATCTCGATCTGACTGAATTTATCAAGGGCAGAATTTCCAAAACAGAAATTATATGCTCAATGTTTCATTGGAAAGAGGTCAGGTACGCTTTAATTATTACAATTACCCTTATTTCGTTTCTCATTTTATTCCTTTTTTTTAGAAAAAAAACCAAACTGAAAAACCCCAATAAAATCCTTTGGAGCATCTATGGTTCAGCAATGACAATGCATATCTCATTCATTATTCTTACAGGGAAATATTTAATCACTTCAGGTATCGTTTTTATCATTTCAATGGGATTGCTTTTCCGCTTAATACTTAACATTTACGAAATCATCAGGAAATCAACCGTTAAATTAGAGGGTCTCCGACTATCAATCATAAGTGTTAGCATATTCCTTTGCCTCATTGAAATCATCTTCATACTCATGGGATATAAAAGCACTTATTCTGAACAAGTAGATCATTATTATTATACATCACCTTATAAGCCTGAAAATTCAGGTTGGTTGCATGTGAGAAAAAATAATCATGACCTGATTACTGATGAATATTCTTATCATAGGACCATTAATTATGAGGGACTTTCTGATATTGAGCATGAAATAATTAAAAAAGCCAATGAATATCGCATCCTAGGTCTGGGAGATTCTTTTACTGAGGGCGATGGTACAGATGCCGATTCAACCTGGCTGAAATTTCTGGAACGTAACTTCGCAAAGTACCCTCTTCATAAAAACCTTACCTACATAAATGCTGGCGTATGTGGTAGCGACCCTTATTTTGAATATTTTCTACTTACAGACAAACTATTAAAATACAAACCTGATTTGGTTGTACTGGCAGTAAACAATTCTGACATTTCGGATATCATTCTGCGTGGTGGCATGGAAAGATTTCAGCCTGATGGCACACTAAAATATAATTCTGCTCCTTGGTGGGAACCCATTTATGCAACAATTCATATATCACGACTCGTGTTTTCTGCTGTTGGATACAATAGTATTCTGGTAAAAGAAGATAATGCTGAATACAGTAAGGCTAAAGAAAAAATAGCTGAGGTTCTTTGTAGATTTAAAACACTTTCAGAAAAAGAACATTTCAAACTTATTGTGGTTTTTCATCCTGTTAAGAGCGAAATTAATTCCAATAATTTAGAACTGAAAAGTGTAATATCAAAAGTTTCAGAAAACAACAGCATTGATGTTCTGAATATGCTGGACTATTTTATCAAAATCGAAAAAATAAATGCAGCGAATAGCAAGGAGTATTATTGGAAAAAGGATGGGCACCACAATGCTAAGGGTTATGCTGCCTTTGCACGCGGTGTTGAATGGAAATTAAAAGAATCGGGAATATTGGATTCCTTATTTAGAAAATGAATCCACAAGATTTATTATGATTTGCGGCATAAATCAAGCTCTGCAAGAATGGAATCAATAGGCAGAGCCGGGTTAATTTCATAAAAATTATAAGTCTAAAACCAAAGCCAATATTGCTCTTGAATTACATGTATAAATCATCGATATATTTTCTGAATAGACAATTGGGTATTGTTTTCTGCTAATTTGAAATATTTTCGTGTTGCTCTACATTAATGTAGAGAATCTCAAAATGAATGTTGAGAATCTCAAAATTAATCTAGAGATATTCAAAATGAATGTAGAAATGTTCAAAATGAATGTAGAGATGTTCAACACCATTTTTGAGACTAAATACATTGGTTTAATAGTTCTCAAAACTAGTATTAGGATGCTTAAAATTAATGTAGAGTATCTCAACATTAATGTTGAGATACTTAAAATAAATGTTGAGATGGAGCACAATATTGTTAAGATAAAGAAACATAGTTTATTGCATAATTATACTTGTTTCGAGTGTTGCAACAACCTCAGGTTTTTTTTTGATTAAGCGGTATAGTTCCAATTATTCATTTTCCATATTCAGTATTTAATAATATCCTATACAAAGTTATGCAAAAGATGAGCGACATAAACAAAAATTACCTATTTTTGTATCTGAAAAATTCTATGATAAGAAGCCTTATGAACTGCAAACGATAATACATGTTACTTTCAATAATTGTACCCTATTATAATGAAGCCTTTTCAAACTTATGAAAACAAATAAAACCAAACTTTTAATAGCAACTTCATTAATAGTATTGGCTATATTATTTGCCTTATCATTTACTTGGTTATCAAATTATTCTTCAAAAATCATCTTATCGGGACCATTTAAAATTTCTATTCCAAACTTAAGCAAATCTGCCCAAAAACATTTGATAATTCAGGGATATTCTCCTTACAACAAATTACAAATTCTTCAGGCAACAAATCACAATAATTGGGAATATACCCTGCATAGCAGTTTTAAAAGCCTATCCATTTATTCACTCGACAGCAGTCAGGAAATAAATTCAATAATTCTCACTTCGGGCGAAAAGCAAATGGAGATTAATGGTTCACATCTTGTAACTGCAAATAAACCTCTTTTATTAGCTCCTTATCTGAAAGGTTTCAATGCAAAGTCTGATGTTTTAATCTCAATACTTTATTTCAAAGAGTTTCAGTATCTGATGTTAGCATGTGCTTTCCTTTTATTATTGTTAGCTTTTACTATACTATGGTTTAATAAAAATATAGCCCCTGCAAAAAATAAATTGTCGCAGTTTGGTTTTTTATTTTTCAGTCTTTTCTATTATGTATTTTACTTTTGCTCAGGAGTATTTAAAACAGATTCAGGCTTATTTCTCATTTTTTTACTGATAATTCCTGTTTTAATTTTTGCTCATTTTTCCTCTCACTTCAGTTATTTTAAAGAAAAACCTTACCTGAAAATAAAATCATACTGGAAAGTAATCCTCCCGGGCTTTTCCATTTCAGGTTTTATAGCGCACTTTATCTTCTACTTAATAACCGGTTCTGCTATCATAACAGCAGGTCTGTTCATGTATTTTTCCCTGTTTTTCACCATTTTTATGCTATTTGTTTTTCTAAGTCGGTTTTCACAAACAATAAAACAAAAAATTAAAGATATTCAACTAACTCTAATTGTAATTACCATCTGTTTATGTCTTATTGAATCAATTTTTATCATTAAGAATTATAGCAGAGATATGGGACATCTGATACAATATGCTTCACCTTTTCAATCCAATGAAAAAAGCAGGTTTCATGTATGGTCAAATAATCACGACCTAAAAGCAAACGAATTTAGCTATCCCAGAACTATCAATTCTGAGGGCCTTTCCGATACAGAACATCCAATTTCAAAAGACAGCAACGAATATCGCATCCTGGGTCTGGGCGATTCTTTCACTGAGGGTCATGGGGCCGATTCCGATTCAACATGGATGAAATTTCTCGAACGAAGCCTTCATAAAAATCCTTTAAAGAAACAAACCACATTTATAAATGCTGGCATAAGCGGCAGCGATCCTTTTTTCGAATTCATTTTATTAAAAGAGAAACTTCTCAAATACAAACCTGATATTGTTTTGCTTGCTATAAATTTTACCGATATTACTGATGTGGCTGCAAGAGGTGGCATGCAACGCTTTCAACCCGACGGAACCATCAGATTCAATAAAGCTCCGTACTGGGAACCTGTATATGCTATGAGCTATATATCCCGATTATTTTTTGCAGCCATGGGATATAATGTAAATTTGTTAAACAGTGCACAGTGCATGGATGCGGAAACTAAAATCACGGAAATTATTAGTAATTTTGATTCTTTATGTAGCAACAATAACTGTAACCTAGTGCTTATCTTTCATCCAAATAAATCAGAAATCTCCCAACAGAAAATGCAAATGGATGGTATTTTCCAATCAATAAAAGCAAAAGGCCACCCCGAAACCCTAAATTTACTCGATTATTTTACCAAAATTGAGAAGATAGATGCAAGCAATGCTTCCTCTTATTATTGGGTCGAAGATATGCACAACAACGCCAAAGGCTACGAAGTTTTTGCCCGCGGTGTAGAATGGAAACTAAAACAAATGGGAATCATTGATTCATTAATATACAAATGAAAATACTAGGAATATCAGCTTATTATCACGATTCTGCAGCAGCCATAATAAGCAACGGAACCATTTTGGCAGCTGCCCAGGAAGAACGATTTACCCGTATCAAACAAGACGAATCTTTTCCTGTCAATGCCATTAAATACTGTCTTGAATATTCAGGATATTCTTTACAGGAACTCGATGCCATAGTATTTTACGACAAACCATTGCTGAAATTCGAACGTCTGCTCGAAACCTACTATACCAATGCTCCGCGAGGTTTAAAATCTTTCATTACCTCTATGCCTGTCTGGATTAAAGAAAAAGTATTCCTGAAAAAACTGCTGCTCGACGAACTCCATAAAATAGAAAAATGTAAAAAACACCAATTAAAATTACTCTTCACCGAACATCATTTGTCCCATGCGGCTTCCGCATTTTATCCTTCTGGTTTTCACGAAGCTGCCATCGTTACTCTTGATGGGGTAGGCGAATGGGCTACCGCATCCATCTGTCATGGAAAAGGAAACAACATAAAGATTTTAAAAGAACTCCATTTTCCTCATTCCCTGGGTTTATTGTATTCCGCCTTTACTTATTTTCTGGGTTTTAAAGTCAATTCCGGTGAGTATAAACTCATGGGTCTCGCACCTTATGGCAATGCAACCTCTGAAAACACACTCAATTATATTAAGATAATTCGTGATAAACTCGTCGAAATAAAAGAAGATGGCTCCATTTTTATGGACATGAACTATTTTAATTTCGAAACAGGCCTCACCATGATTAATGAAAAAAAATGGGAAGCTCTTTTTGGCTTCAAAACCCGGTTGCCCGAATCCGAAACACTTCAACATCATTGCGATTTAGCTTATGCCATTCAGTTTATCACCAACGAAATAGTACTCAAAATCGCCAACACAGCCAAACAACTTACCGGTTCCGATAATCTGTGCCTTGCAGGCGGTGTGGCTTTAAACTGCGTAGCCAACGGACACTTATTGAAAACAGGCATGTTCCGTGATATTTTTATTCAGCCTGCAGCCGGCGATGCCGGAGGTGCATTGGGTGCCGCATTGGCTGCCAATTATATCTATTTCAATGCGGACAGAACCATTAATGAGAATATTCCCGACAGCATGCAAGGTGCCTATCTCGGTCCCGAATATTCTGATATTAACATCGAAGCTATCGCACGAAAATACAATGCCTCATTTATAAAACCCCTCCAATTCGACGAAGTTGCTGACATCACAGCCCGTCTCCTCGATAAAGGTTTTGTGGTAGGCTGGTTTCAGGATAGAATGGAATTCGGCCCCAGGGCTTTGGGCAACAGAAGCATTCTTGGCGATGCCCGAAACCCCGAAATGCAGAAAAAACTAAACCTCAAAATAAAATACCGCGAAGGATTCCGTCCCTTTGCACCATCTGTACTTGCCGAAGACGTAAACGATTATTTCGAAACCACAACTCATTCTCCCTACATGCTTTTGGTCGCCGATGTTCTTAAAAAACGGAGAACCCAATTGCCTGATAATTATGCACAAATGCCCTTGACGCCAAAACTTTATATTCCCCGTTCCGATATTCCCGCCATCACCCATGTCGATTTTTCGGCAAGAGTTCAAACCGTGCATAAAGAAACCAATCCGAAATACTGGACCTTAATAAATAAATTCAAACTCCTCACCGGATATGGCGTCATTGTCAACACCAGCTTCAATGTCAGAGGTGAGCCCATCGTTTGTTCTCCCGAAAATGCGTACATTTGCTTTATGAACACAGAAATGGATTATCTGGTAATGGGAAATTATATCTTCGACAAAAAATTACAACCTGACAAACAAAACAACCAACAATTTAAATCACAAATTAAACCTGATTAAAATACTATGAGCACATTAAAAGATTTATGGGATTTTCTTAAAGTACGCAAAAAATGGTGGCTGTTGCCTATCATTATCGTCTTGTTATTAGTCGGTGTACTTATTATATTAGGCAGCAGTTCAGCAATCGCACCCTTTGTTTATACATTATTTTAATAAATCATGAAAAAAGAAAACCCCAAAGATGCCATCATAGCCATCACAGGCGGACTCCTGGTTTTTTATCTGATTTATAGATTAAACATACTGCTGATTATAGCTTTATGCATCATCGCACTAGGCCTCACATCCACTTATCTTTCTTCAAAAATCTCCTGGTTATGGATGGGATTGGCAAAAGTACTCGGCTATGTAAATTCCAGAATTTTACTCGGTTTTATCTTTTTTATGATACTAACTCCTTTGGCCGTAACCAGAAAATTATTCAACCGGAAAATCAAAAAAACAAAACCCTCAAGTGTTTTTTTCGAACGAAACCACACCTTTATAGCAGCCGATTTCGAAAAACCTTTTTAACCAAACCATCTGTTGAACAACAAAATAATACACGGCTTATGGATAGGGCAAACATTGTCGGCCATCGAACTATTGTGTATTAAATCATTTATGGCGCATGGTCATCAATTCTTTTTGTGGACCTACGACCAAATCAAAACACCCCTGCCTGATGGAATCATTCTTAAAAATGCAGCCGAAATAATTCCTCCCGACCAAGTTTTTAGCTACAAAAACAAAAATCAATTCGGCCATGGCAAAGGCAGTTACGCTGGTTTTTCCGACATCTTTCGCTATAAACTATTGTACGAACATGGCGGTTGGTGGGTCGATATGGATGTATGCTGCCTCAAACCTTTCGATTTCGCTGACGAATATGTTTTTCGTTCACACCACGATTTCCCTGTCGTCGGCAACATAATGAAATGCCCAAAAGGCTGCGAATTAATGAAAATCTCTTACCAGCAAGCCATATCCCAAGTCGATTCCGAAAACAAAAACTGGAACAAACCCATCCAAATCCTCAACAACAATATAACCAAACTCGGCCTTCAAGGCCACATACAAACTTTTACAAACCACGATAGCTGGCGCATAGTGCGCAAACTCATCAACACCCAAAAAACCATACCCGACACCTGGTTTGCAATTCATTGGATAAACGAAGAATGGCGCGCAAACCGAATCAATAAAACCGCCATAAAACGCAAATCCACCCTTGGCAAATTGCTTTTACAATATAACTTATTCGAACAATCCCCTAAACTTCAACTATTAAAAAACTCCTTCCGTTTAAGTCTTCTAGGCTTTTTCCTCCAAAAATCTCCCTGGTTTATCCTCAAATCCGCAATCGGTTTTTTCAAACATTACTTCAACATACTGCTTAAAAAAAAGTAAGCCATTCTCAATTCTCAAATAATAAATTCTCAAATATTAAATATTAAATAATTTGGGCGTCTGTGGGGTGCCTGTTACAAAATTTTCTAACCCTCCTCATTAGGCGCCACATTTATATGGCGTTCTTTAGTAAGATTATGGAAATACTCGTTATCTATTGATATTTAAGCTCTACGGGCTACTATAGGTTATTAATTAAATACCTGATTCAATTAATTGATTTGATTAATTTAGGGATTGGTTATTTACTGTCATTTAATGGTCATTCCTGGTCATTAGTTATTATTCAAAATACTTAATCAATTTAATCAATCCACCTCTGCCGGCAAAAATATTTTATACTCAATAGGTCGAATCAAGATT
>CAYYQJ010000045.1:0-11591 GCA_964473775.1 uncultured Bacteroidales bacterium
AACGGTTCAAAAAGATGAACATCAATACTACGACCGTTTCCGCGACCGTGTGGTGTTTCCGATTCACAATCTGAGTGGGCGGGTGATAGGTTTCACGGCGCGCATTCTTACTTCGGACAAAAACAAACCCAAATACATCAATTCGCCTGAATCGGAAATATATAATAAAGGCAAAACGCTCTACGGCATCTTTTTGGCCAAATCGGCAATTGTGGCTAACGACAATTGTTTTTTGGTGGAAGGCAACACCGATGTGATTTCTTTGTATCAGGCGGGTGTAGAAAATGTGGTGGCTTCGTCGGGCACTGCCCTCACCATCGACCAGATAAGGCTGATTAAGAAGTTTACGCCAAACATCACCATTTTGTTTGATGGAGATGCGGCCGGAATAAAAGCGGCGCTTCGCGGAACCGATATGGTGCTCGAAGAAGGTATGAATGTGAAAATTCTTTTGTTTCCGCCAGGCGAAGACCCTGATTCGTATGCCCGCAAACACGATTCGCAGGAAATAAAGAAATTTATTACCGACAACTCGGTAAATTTTATTCTCTACAAAACCAAGCTTCTGCTTGATGAAGCCCAGCACGACCCGGTGAAAAAGGCCGAACTGATTAAGGAAATTGTGCGAACCATTTCGCTGGTTCCCGATGCCATTCACCGCAGCATGTACATACGCGAATGCAGCGATGTGATGCAGATTCAGGAACAACAGCTTTGGAACGAACTGAACCGACTGGTCAGGAAAAAGTTTAAAAAAGATGTGGCCGAAACCTCAGATTCTGAACCAAACTGGGAAGATATTCCCATAGCCACTGAATATACTGCCGAAAAACAAATTATCCATGATCCTTTTGAGAGCAAACTTCAGGAGCGGTATCTGGTTTGGCTTTTGCTGAACTTTGGTCAGGAATCTTTGGAGTTTGAAGAACCCATTCCCGATTATCCCGATAAATTTGAAACGGTAAGTGTGTTGGTTTCTGATTATATTCAGCAGGTTTTAACGGCCGAAGAGTTTGTTTTTTCGGAAGATATACTGCAAAAAATCTATACCGAGTATTTTATTCAGCAGGAAAACAGCGAAATTTCTATAGAACAATTTTACATCAATCATGAGGATAGCGAGATTAAGAAAACCGTAATTGAGTTGCTGCGCCAGAATTATGAACTTAGCGCACATTGGGAGGATAAATACAAAATATTCACCCCTCAACATCATGATGCTGATAAAAATGTGTTGGTAGCCGATATTTCGAACACCATAAATGCCATTCAGTTGAAACGTATTTCGCGTGAAGTTCATAGCATTGAAGAAGAAATAAAAGAAATACAAAAGGATGATACCAAAGGCGAAGAAATGATTTTGTTGCTGGATAAATACATGAAAAAGCAGGCAATAAAAGCCAAAATATCCGCAAAACTAGGACGGGTTATCAACTGATTCGCAAGTTTTGATTAACTTTACCAAGTTTTTAAAACCAATATGCCAGAAAATTCATACACATATATCCGACCTCAGAGTAGTTTATTTGACTTGAATTTAAAAGAATTGTGGGAATATCGCCACCTGATTACCATGTATGTGAAACGCGATATTGTTACGTTTTATAAGCAAACCATCTTAGGCCCTTTGTGGTTTGTAATTCAGCCTGTGCTTACTACCATCATGTTTATGTTTGTGTTTGGCAATCTGGCAGGCATATCCACCAACGGCATTCCGCAACCCTTGTTTTATTTTGCAGGCATCATCATCTGGAGTTATTTCTCCGACTGCTTAACGCGAAACTCAAAGATATTTATTGATAACCAGAATGTGTTTGGCAAGGTTTATTTCCCTCGTTTGGTGGTGCCAATATCAATAACGCTATCCAATCTGGTGAGGTTTTTCATACAGTTGATCATTTTCCTCATCATTTATTTCTATTACTTTTTCACCAGCAGCGGCATAACGCCCAACGCCTATATTTTTCTATTCCCAATGCTTATAATAATGACAGCCGGCTTGAGTCTCGGCTTTGGAATCATCTTTTCCTCCCTCACCACTAAATACCGCGATTTAACTTTTCTGCTTCAATTTGGCGTGCAACTGTGGATGTTTATCACTCCGGTGATTTATCCTCTAAGTAACATTTCTTCAGACAAACAATGGATGATTCAATTGAACCCTATGACTTCTATCATAGAAACTTTTAAGTATGGATGCATAGGCAATGGCGCGTTTTCGTGGTTTTGGCTGGCTTACAGTTTTGGGTTTATGTTTTTACTTTTGATGATTGGTATTGTTGTATTTAATAAAATAGAGAAAGGGTTTATGGATACTGTTTAATAGTTCCATGAAAGGATGAACAACGCCGTCATTAATATAGAAAATCTGAGCAAGCAATACCGTTTAGGAGTTGTCGGGACAAAGACCTTGTCTCACGATTTGAATCGTTGGTGGGCAATGAATATCCTTAAAAAAGAAGACCCTAACCTGAGGATTGGAGAAACTAATAACCGCGCTTCTAAGGGTGAATCCGATTTTGTTTGGGCTTTACAAAACATCAATCTTGAAATTCAGCAGGGAGAGGTGGTTGGCATCATAGGCAAAAACGGTGCAGGCAAATCTACCATGCTAAAGATATTGTCCAGAGTCACCAAACCAACAATCGGCACCATTAAATACAAAGGTCGCCTCGCTGCCTTGCTGGAAGTTGGCACAGGCTTCCACTCCGAAATGACAGGCCGCGAAAACATCTACATGAATGGCGCAATCATGGGCATGAACCCTGCGGAAATCACCCGTAAGCTCGACGAAATCATTGATTTTGCAGGAGTAGAACGCTATATCGACACTCCTGTGAAAAGATATTCCAGCGGAATGACCGTTCGCCTCGGCTTTTCCATCGCAGCCCACCTCGAACCTGATATTTTGGTAATAGACGAAGTCCTTGCTGTGGGCGATGCCGAATTTCAGAATAAAGTGAGCGGCAAAATGCAGGATGTAAGCAAAGAAGGCGGTAGAACCATACTCTTTGTAAGCCACAATATGGTTGCAGTAAAAAACCTTTGCACCAAAGGCGTTCTGCTCGATTCAGGTAAGATTGTCTGCATAGGCGCAATTGATAAAGTGATTAACGAATATCTGGTTTTCAATGCTTTTTATTCAGAAAAAATCTTCAATCAAACCATTGAAGGCATTACTCTCAACAAACTTTCAATGAAAGACAATGGCGTTCAGGGTTGTTTCAATATAGGTGAAGACCTTATCTTTGAGGTTTCTTTAAAATCCGATAAGGATTTCCGTGAAATCAATGTCAATCTCTTCTTTAACGCTGTCGAAGGAGGGGTAATATTTGCCACTTGCACCAAAGCCGAACCGCTAAATAAAGGTGAGTATCTTTATAAATGCATTGTCCCTGCCAACACTCTGAATAACATTGGCTATTCCATAGATGTGATGGTAGTCAGCGATTCAAATTACATCATTCACAACCAGAAATATGCTTTAAGCATCAAAGGCATTGAGCAAAAGAGAGACATGGGTTGGTTGGGTGAGTTTCCAGGCCTGATTCGTCCCGGATATTTCGAATGGAACAGAACTTTAATTCAATAGCAGGATAAGATGATGGCGCATTCCGAATTTAAAGACAAACTCCTTCAGAAAATTAATGCATCTCTCAGCAATAACTTTTCCGATAATTACGATTATCACCGCTTTGGAATCAATCCACCAGAAAAAGGCATCAAAGCCTTCCTCCGCAAAAAGTTTATTTTCCCCAATTATATAGCCGCATGGCAGCATAAAGAGCATATCAATAAGCTATTCGATAATCTGATTTACCTCCAGGGCTTATCCCAACTTTATGATAATCTGAGCAATGATTCTTCCAAAAATCTCCTTATAGATATCATCGCCTCCAGGATACTCGGTCATAAATTTGTCAAGCTCCATGTAAATAACAGCCAATATTGGGAAGCTTTTGCTAAGGCAGATGCCTGTATTATTGATAAAAACGCTTCCATCAAAACAGCCTTTCACGATTGGAGTATTTATAACTACAATCTCAACCCCATTGGCTACGATTTAAATCTGTATTTCATCTCCTCAGGCGTTGTTGCAAATTTCATTCTTGAACAATATGCCTATAAAAATGAGTCTGTCAATATCAGTGCAAAACAAGGCGATATAGTAATCGATGCCGGCGCCTGTTGGGGCGATTCTTCCTTATATTTTGCCACCAAAGTCAAGGAAACAGGCATGGTTTATAGCTTCGAATTCATCCCCGAAAACATTAAAATCTACAACAAAAACCTAGCTCTCAACAAAGAAATTGCTTCCCACATAAAACTCATCCCTAATCCCTTGTGGGATGCGGATGACCTGCAGATTTACTTCACAGACAAAGGCCCTTCAAGCCTTGTCAGCTTCAATGAAACAGAAAATTACACAGGTACCGCAAAAACCATCACCATCGATGCATGGGCACAACAACATCATGTGCAGAAAATCGATTTTATCAAGATGGACATCGAAGGCGCCGAGCTTAAAGCCTTACAAGGCGCTCAAAATACCATCAAAACCCACAAACCAACTCTGGCAATAGCCATTTATCACAGCATGAACGATTTCGTCAGCATCCCTCAATGGATTCTCAATCTGAATCTTGGTTATAAACTCTATTTAGGTCATTATACCATTCACTCCGAAGAAACCATCCTCTTTGCCACAGTAAATTAAACCCACAATAATTCATAAATCCATAAACCAGGCATCTTGTTCAGCGCAATCGAAAATCCCGTCGTCAGTATTTGCATGATTACCTATAATCATGAGAGTTATCTTCATGATGCCATTCTCGGTGTGCTCAACCAAATCGTCAGTTTCCCTGTCGAATTCATCATTGCCGACGATTGTTCCCCCGATAACACCACGGCTGTCCTCGATTCCCCCTCCATCAAAAATCACCCCAATTACCATTGGATTAATTACACCCGCCACGACAAAAACATCGGAATGATTCCCAATTTTCTCCTGGCCTCTGCCCTTTGTCGGGGCCAATACATCGCTCTCTGCGAGGGCGATGATTACTGGACAAACCCCACAAAGCTTCAAACCCAGTTCGATTTCATGCAAGCCAATCCCTCTTTTTCCGGATGTTTCCACAAAGTGAATATCATCAATCAAAACAAGGAAACAATCGATGTGCTGCCCCTCAATTTAACAAAAACCGATTTCGGTTTCAACGACCTCGTGAAAGGTTGGTTCATCCCCACTTCCAGTCTATTTTACCGCAATTACAAAATCCACAAAGCCATGGTCTGTTTCCACAATCTCATCAGCGGCGACCGCCTCATTGTGGCCTTATTAGGCGACAAAGGAAGCCTGAAATACATAAACGAAACCATGGGAATCTACCGCAAGCATCCCGAAGGCATTTCAACTCAATACGCAAGCATCAAAGTCTTAAAAAGCAACGTAAATCTTTTCAAACAGATGCTAACATTCTTCAAACCAAGGCATAAAAATGTCCTTCAACACCAGATTTTCCTCTGGAGAGGCACCCTATGCCGCGAATACCTTCGCAATAAAAACTATTCCCAATGGTTTCTACATCTTGTAAAAACCGCTTTCTGCATTCGCAACTATATGGATTTTAAAGGCTACATCAAAAATTATGTTTTAGGCAAACCATAACCCAAAGGATTCAATAAAACCGAAGAAATAAACCCATGCTGCTGTCAATCATAATAGTTAATTACAAAACGCCCGATTTATTATCGCAATGCATCCAAAGCATTCTGCAAACCATTCCTATGGATTGGCAATTCGAAATCATCGTCATTGATAATAACTCTAATGATAATTCAAAAACCCTCATCACCACTCAATTCCACCAGGTTATTTGGATACAAAAACCCGAAAACGACGGTTTCGGTCGCGCCAATAATGCAGGCATACTTCAATCCAAAGGAAAATACCTCCTCCTTCTCAATTCCGATATGATTCTTCAGCCAAACACCCTCCAAATATCTCTGAATCATATCCAAAGCCATCCAAACACAGGCGTTTTATCATGTAAAATATTAAATCAGAATCTCAGTCCTCAAAAATCAACTTATTTTTCCAATGGCAAAGCCTCATTCCTGCTACATCGCAATCTGATAATCGATTATCTCTTCCAACTTCACAAAAAACATCTCCCCATCAAGGCAGTCATGGGTTGTTTCATGCTCATCCCAAAAGAAGTTCTTTCTAAATCAGGCCTGTTCGACCCCGATTTTTTTATGTTTTCCGAAGAAATCGACCTTTGCCGCCGCATCACAAAACAAAACTATGAGATTTCTGTTCTAAACGAGGCTACCGCAATCCATTTATTTGGCAAAAGTACCTCAAACATCCTTTGGGCAAACAAGCAGCGCCATCTTTCAAACGCCTTGCTCCACCTCAAATACGGAGGCATACCCAATTATTTTCTGTTCCATCTATATTGGCATGTAAATCTGATAACCAATCTCTTCGCCTTATGGTTTCTTGATAAAAACTATCGTAAAGGCTTCTTTTCCGAACAAAAATACTACTTTAGTAACCTTATTTATTTCATGCGCATCCCTTTTCAATACAAAAGTAAACCAGGAAATGGAAAACGATTATTACGAAGAAGTTAAAAATCAAAACCCCGACAACAACGCCACACCCATCCTTAGCGTTGCCATTATCGCTTACAACATAGAGGCTTATCTCGAAGCCGCTATCCTAAGCGTTTTAAGTCAAAAAACAGCCTTCAAAGTCGAAATCATCATTGGCGAAGATTGCAGCACCGACCGCACCCGCGAAATCGCCCTCCTTTATCAGCAAAAATACAGCCACATCATTCGTGTAATATTAAATAAAGAAAATCTGGGACTTACCCCCAATTTCATACAGGTACAAAACGCCTGTTCAGGCAAATACATCGCCCTGTTGGATGGCGATGATTACTGGACCAACCCAAACAAACTCCAGATGCAACTCACTTTCCTCGAAAATCACCCCCATTTCTCCGCTTCCGCACATCAATCCACCAAAATATTCGAAAACGGCAATCCTTCCCAGCTTTTCGGCGCCGAAACCGACGCCATTTTTGGCCTTTCCGACACCCTTTCTCATCGAAAATTCCACACTTCCTCCCTCGTTTATCGCAACGAAATCTGGAAAAACTCAGGTCCCATCCCTTCCAACATCTCTTCCAACGAACGCGCCCTCTATCCCATGCTTGCCCTCCACGGCAACATCAAATACTTCAAAGAATCCATGTGTGTATATCGCCTCAGCGGCGCAAACCTCTCCTCCCGAATCAATTACAAAGAGCTCGAAACCGATCTCCACATGCTCCCCTGGCTCAAAAACCTCGCCCCCGACTTCCCCATCCTGCGTTTCCGTTCTTTTTTGCACCTATGCATGTACACCTACGGCAGCAAAATCCCCTTCCTGCCCCTCCTCAGGCATTTTTTTCTGTTCACACTCTTTTCCTTCTCCTATTTCCCCAAAAATCTGGGCGATATAAAATGGGGCTTCCTATTTTTCCTTAAAAGGATATAAATCAAGCTCCCATTTCCGCTAAATAACATAAATTTGCACACCATGAGCATCAAACAAAGCATCAAAAACATCATAAAATCCACCTCCGTCTATCGTTTTTATTTGCATCGTCAGCACCGCAAAGGCGATAAAATCGAAACGATGCTCAATGCAAAAGTACGAGGTCCGCTTATGGCCAAATACCTGCCTCCTAATGGCATTGGTGCCGAGTTAGGTGTGCTGAAAGGCAATTTTTCCCCCGTTTTGTTCCAATATTCTCAGGCCCGCGAGCTCCATCTCATCGATCCCTGGTACTTTTACACCTCCCATTGGGATTGGGCCGGCGGAAACACCAGCACAGTGGATGCTTTGCGCAAAGTCCTTCTCGAAAACAAGCAGCTCATCAACCAAAAACGTGTTTTTGTACATGTTCAGGACGATTTACAAGCCCTGCTCACCTTTCCCGATGCTTATTTCGATTGGGTGTATATCGATTCCAGCCACGCTTACGAGCATACGCAGAACGAATTGCAAATATTACTCACTAAAGTAAAGTCTTCAGGCATCATCTGCGGCGACGATTGGCAACCCAACCCTTCCCACCGCCATCATGGGGTCTATAAAGCCGTAACCGAATTCATGCAACTCCATAATTTCGAAATTATTTATGCAGATACCCAAAATCTCCAATGGTTTATAAAAAGAAAGATTTAGATTTTCAATTTTCTGATAATAAATGATGAAAACTAATCACCATTCAATGACCCCTAATGACTAATTAATGACCCCTAATGACTTCTAATGACTTATTAATGACTTCTAATGACTAAATAATGACCACCAAATGACCTCTAATGACTAATTAATGACCAATAAAATATGAATCTCGCCATTCTCGAAACATCTCACTTTCAATACACCATCACCCAGGCCGAAATATTTGCCGATGCCAACATTTCCATCATCACCACCGCAAAAATTAAGCACGATATCATCGATTATGCTCCCGAAACCGCCAGTTTCACCTTCCATATCATCCAAAGCATCGCCGCCAACGAAAAAGAAATCATACAAGTTCTCTCCGACAATCAAATCGATACCCTCCTCATCAGCCCCGTTTTCGATTCCTATGCCGCCCTAAACCGAATCGTCAAATCCATCACATGTCGCAAAGTACTCACCACACACAACATAAACACCTGGTTCAATGGACGCTTCTGGTCGCCCAATTCCCTCCGCGATCGCCTCAATATGCGCTCCATCATCCGCCATTCCCATCACATCGCCGTCGAAGATTTTATCTATAACTATCTAAAAAACACCAATCATCCCTATTTCCGCAAACACCACTTCATCCACATCCCCTTCACCATCTTTCACCCGCACAAAACCCCTAAATATCACAAAACCGACACCCTTTTCCGCATAGTTTTGCCCGGATACATCGACGGCGACCGCCGTAATTATGATGATATACTAAAAGTGATAACCCATTTCGCCCAATTCCAAACCCAAATCACCTTTCTTTTTGCAGGTCGTGCCAAAGGCGATTATGGAATGATGATACAACAGAAACTCAAGGATATAAAATCCAAAAACCCCGGGTTAGTTTCTTATTTTGATGATGATTCCTCTGCCGATATGTTCCGCCACGCCATGGAAACCTCCGATATAGTCGTATCTGCCAGCAACAAAACCTTCCGCGGCATGGGCACCACCGAATACATCGGCAAAACCAAACCCACCGCCGCCATTCACGACATGATCACCTATCAACTCCCTGGCCTTCTGCCCTCTCATCTCCACATTCCCGAAAACCTAAAGGGTTCCGCCTTCAATTATTCCTCAGTTGAAGATTTAATTCAGATACTTTCAAATCTATTAAACAACCCCGCCCTCCTTTCCGATTGGAAACAAAACGCAAAACAAAACTCCTTACACTTTACACCCCAAATAATCCGTAAAAACCTACCTTTTTAAATTGATATCAAAATACCCACCCTCAATCACCCTCCACAAATCATAAATTCCAATAAATCACCCTCCCTTTCCAAAACACATATAGTTTCTGTAACTAACTTGACCATCGATTCACCGGTGTACAAAAGCGATTGGAGGCACTACAAAGACGATTCAACGTACTACAAAGACGATTGAGCGCACTACAAAGACGATTCAACGTACTACAAAGTCGATTGGAGGCACTACAAAGACGATTGACACTACTACAAAAGCGAAAGACACTACTACAAAGACGAAAGACAGCACTACAAGAACGAAAGACACCTATACAAACACGTTTTCTCTAAACACAAACACATTTCAACTCTGTTCTTCAATGTTTCGCATTAACCTTACATCAATTCGCAAACATTACACAACAAATTAAGTCATCCAAAATTCCCCTTAATTCCTTATTTCGCTAACATAACCTAATCCCAAAAGGCATTTGTGTAAAATTATTGAAAACCAAGAATACACATTGCCTTAATTTTAAAAGATATATGCAAATCTAAATTGCAGATACTCTATCTTTTTTCTTTTTATTTTGATGTTTCAGAATGAACTAAAATATGGATAATAAAATACAATAGACCATAAAGTATTATCGATAATAGAAACTACTAAATCCCTATAAATCACTTTCCAAAGAGCCTCATCAATGCCTGTATTTTTGTTTTTTTTCCTATCGGGAATTTTTTTTATACGCATCAACATAGCCAAACTCACTAAATCCCAAAATACAATATTTTCATAGGGCATATAAAAGTACCCAATTCAAAAAATAATAAAAATTTGATTAAAGATTTAGAATAATCTGCTTATTCCTCTTGCTTCGTCATCACCGGAATATATAGCGAAAACAACATAACAAAGAAAAAACTGAAAATAGATGACACTCCAACGCTAATCATAAGATAAAAAAACCCCAATCCGCTAAGAAACAAAAACGGAATGCCAAGTAGCAATAGCTGAGCACCCATATAATAAAAAAAACCGCGACGTTTCAAAAGCAATATCAAACTCAGCGTGTAAATACAAAAACTATGTATCGCTATTTTCAATAAAAAATACAGAGCATTCCCATGCATTTCTTCTTGAGCAATAACATCAATAACAGGTATTTTTATAATGAAATGTAAAGCCTCGCCTCCCAACAACAACAATATATTTATAAAAATAAGCCCAGTATTTGCCACAAAACTAAGGCAGCACAATACCCAAAGAAATCCACGCCGGCGGGTTTTTATTTCGTCCATCAGCTATTATTTCAAATGCTTTTTATGAAAAGCAAACAACACAATAAATATAATACTGATCAGGATAAACAAAATGTTCACCACATTCATCCTCACAAAACACGAAAGTATAATCATAATCCCGTTAGAAACTACATACATCCAAAACCCGAAAACTTTCAATCGTGCCATAAGTATAGCCCCCAACAGCGAACTTCCGAAAAGCAAAAAAGTACCCAGAAAAAACAACAGAAACACCATACCGCTGAGCCTGTAAAACCCATCTATGTATAAGTTTATATAATTAGCCATCCACCCCGATATAAATATACCTCCCAACGAAAACAAGGTCATGCCTCCGCTAAAAAGAATGCTCACAATACATAATTTCCCTAAAATACCGGACTTAACAGTATGATTGGTTACAATAACGTATTTTTCTTCAAATTCCATATTGATTTATATTTAGAGCAAAGTTCCGAAAAAAAATCAGATAAAAAATAAAAGTATCAGATTTACTATAATAATAATACCAAAACTGATGAGTAGAGGTATGCGGATATGCTTTCCGGAAAAGCCCATGGCATAAATGAGTTTGAGCACATTATTGCTGATGATGGCCTGAAAAGCCGCCCGCGATAAAAACTCAATGCTCACATTATATTTACCTCCAAAAAGTGTAATCAAAAACGGGTCGATATCAGAAACACCCACCACGACCGACAAGGCATTCAACCCATTGGTGCCATAATATTGCAAGGCAAAAAAAGTGATAAACGAAAAAGCCACAAACAACACCATAAACAACATAGCCA
>CAYYQJ010000046.1:0-11565 GCA_964473775.1 uncultured Bacteroidales bacterium
TTAATTAACTTCATCGCCGCCGCTGTGGGCTATCCACTCCAATCCTTGGCGCTCTTGCCAACATCTTGCCAATTTCAAACTCCACTGCAATCAAACGTCGTAATCTTATGTTTATGAAAAAAAATCAATTGCCACAACCACCCAAAACACCCCCTTACATTTGCACATAAAAATCAATTGCCACGACCTTTAGGTCGTGGATAACGAATTGTATTCGCCGTGTATAATTCTCAAACCAATAACAAAAAACCCAATAACAATTAACCACAATTAATTACTCCCAACTTCAACAAATCCCTGTCTGCACAAAGCGAATTAAAATCTTCATTCCACGAATTCTTGTCTTCATCTCACGAATCCCCAATTCCATTCAACAAATCCCCAATTCCATCCGAAGAATTCCCAATTCCATTCAACGAATTCCTCTTTCCATTCAAAGAATCTCCAATTCCATTCAACGAATTCCTTTTTCCATTCGAAGAATTTCAATTTCCATTCAACGAATTCCAATTTTCATGCCTATTATTTTCCTTATACGCTCATTCAATGAGCATCTTACAAATCATATAGAATCATCCCATACTATCTGTAAAAAATCCCCTCAAAACCCGGTCGGGTCAGGGTTAATTTGCGGGTTCAACCACCGCCTTTTATATCCCTTTCAAGCCAAAACTAAACACCAATCACAATCAATTACAACATAACAACAACAAATGACAAATTTGAAGTACTTGATCTCACATTAGGCACTGCCCACTTGATGAACTTGATAAACTTTATAAACTTGATAAACTTTAAAACCCCTTCCCCGTATTCGTTTTCGGTTTTTCCTTTTCCTTTTCTTTCTCCAGCGGCTTCCCTTCGCCCACCTTTTTGCCGCCTTTAAACGTAACCTGATACATCAACTTTCCATCCTTATCCCAATAATACCAGGTGCCTTCTTTCAGCATATTCACAAACAAACCCTGACTCGATTTTTGTCCGTTTTCGTAATACTCCACAAACTTTCCTTCAGGTTTACCATTCACAAAGCCCTGTTCTTTATACAAACTACCGTATTTATCATAAAAACTCCAGTAGGCAGTTTTTTGTCCTCCCAAATAATTGCCCGATTCCGAAATCTTTCCGTCTTCATACCATTCTGTCCAGGCGCCCGACATCTCTCCTTTTTTATAAAAACCATCCGAATGCATATTCCCGTTTTCCCACCATAAAGTGGATTTCCCTTCGCGCACACCATCCACATATTCCGAAACATATTTCTTCTTACCGCTCTCGTACCAGCCTTCCCATTTGCCATCCATCTGCCCCTTTTTGAACGAGCCCAAATCCTGAACCTGTTTATTTTTATACCAGCTCGTCCAGATACCTGTTTCTTTATCATTTTCGAAATCGCCCTCATGCGATTTATCGCCATTCTCATAAAAAGTTATCCAATGACCTGAGCGTTTTCCATCCTTAAAATTCCCATCTTTCCACTTCTCGCCCGTTTCATAAAAATAATTCCACACACCGTTTTGCTTGCCTTTTACAAACAAACCCGTGCTCCCAATTTTTCCGCTTTCGTAATAAAACTTCCAGATACTATCCTGCTTATCTCCACGGGTTTTCCCTTCCATTTCTTTATTGCCGTTTTTTCGCCACCAGTTCACATAGCAATTCAGCGAATCTTTCACATAAGCCCCTTCCATTTCTTTGTTGCCATTATCCCAAAAGGTAACAGTTGGTCCTTCTTTCAATCCATCTTTATAATTTGTTTTATCTCTGATCTGACCGTTTTCATACCACATAGTCCAAAGCCCTTCTTTCTTACTGTTTTTCATGCTGCCTTCTTCTTTTTTGGCACCACTCTCGTACCAGACTGTATTGAGTCCGTTATCGTAATTCAGCTCCTTCCACTTCTTTCCATCCTCATAAAACTGAAGCCATTTCCCCGATTTTTCATCATTCTTAAACACGCCTTCCAGCATCTTTTGTCCGTTTTCATGAAAAATAGTTTGCTGTCCTTCTCTCTTGTCGGCTACATAATTGGTAGTACTTTCCACCTTTCCGTTCTGAAACCACGAAGTGGATACACCATCCTTTTTCCCATCTTTCACAAACCATTGTTTGGTTTTATTTCCCAACGAATCATAAATCGTAACAGGCCCCGTTTCGTTCGAAATCTCTTTCCATATTTTCCCATCATCAAACCAATACTTCCAGTTGCCCACAAAAGCATCTTTCGCATATTTCCTTACCGCCTGTTTGTTTCCGTTTTCATAAAAATTATGCCACTCGCCGTCTTTCAATCCGCCCACATAATTGCCTTCTTCCTTCAGTTTCCCGTTTTTAAACCATTGTGTATATTTCCCGTCGCGTTTGCCATTCACAATGTTCACTTCATATTCTTTTCTGTCGTTCGGATAATATCTTGTGTTCAAACCATTATCATAATTAATGTCTTCCCACTTTTTTCCGTTCATAAACCAATAGGTCCACTGCCCGCTCTGCACATCATTTTTATACGCCCCTTCGCACCATTTCTGTCCGGTTTCATACCAATAGGTCCAAGCCCCGTCTTTCTTCCCATCCACCACAGTGCCTTCGCCTTTTTTGGCACCTTGTTTCCAGAATTCAGTTTTCTTTTCCTGCGACCAGGCGCACATAGTGATAGATAATAGCAGTATTATCCCCAGTAATTTTTTCATAAACTCAATATTAAAATTTGCGGTCCGTAGTAAACGAAACGAGTTTTTCCAGCGATTTCTTATATTCCGAATCAGGAAATTCAGATAAAATTTCCAGGGCCTTATTTTTAAATTCAATCATGCGTGCCTCGGCATAAGCAAAACCATCCACCGATTTAATTCTATCGATAATTATCTTCACTTTTTTCTTATCCGAACCATGATTTTTTATATACCCAAGCAACTTCCTCTTTTCAATAAAGTTTACTTTCTCAAGCGTATAAATCAGCGGAAGCGAAATCTTTTGTTCTTTCAGGTCGTTTTGAGCAGGTTTCCCGGTTAGGTTATCGGGGTCGAAATCCAGCAAATCATCTTTAATCTGAAATGCCAGTCCCACCAGCCCGCCAAACTCCTTCATCTTATCAATATAATCCTGATTTTCCGAAACCGAAGCCACCCCCGATGCACAACAAGCCGCAATCAGCGAAGCCGTTTTCTTTCGTATAATCTGATAATAAACCTCCTCATTAATATTCATCAACCGCGCTTTCTGAATCTGAAGCAACTCCCCTTCACTCATTTCTTTCACCGCGTCCGAAACCAGATGCAAAATCTTATACTCCGATTTCTCAAGCGCCAGCATCATCCCCCTCGACAACAAATAATCGCCCACCAACACCGCCACTTTATTTTTCCAAAGCGCATTCACCGAAAAAAATCCCCTTCTGAAATTCGATTCATCCACCACATCATCATGCACCAGCGAAGCCGTATGCAACAATTCTATCAGCGAAGCCGCCGTATAAGTCGATTCGCTAATCTCCCCAAAAATCCCCGCCGACAACATCACCAGCACAGGCCGCAACTGCTTCCCCTTGCTTTTCAATATATAACCCACTATTTTATTCAACAACATCGAATCGCTTTTCATAGCCGATTCGAATATCTTATCAAATTGCTTCAGGTTTTCCTCAATGGGCTTTTTTATTTCCGACAGACTTATCATGCGTTTTTATTTCCAAGACAAAAATACAACTTTATATTAACCTGAAGCCTTTGTTCATTAAAATCTTGTTGATGAAAATGGCAAATCTTAAGATTTATTTTTTTTTTGTTTATACATATTGAAACCTAAAGAGTGTCTTTTAAAAATTATCATCAAATAAATACTTGTTTTTGAGTCTCCTTTATAATTATTGTGAATGAACCATTTTTTGAAAATCAACTATTATAAAAAAAATTCGTAGCTTTACATCATGATTAATAAAAGGAAGCATATTAAGTCTATACCATTAATTGATTTAAGTGGTTATAATCCTGATGCAGGAAATATTCCTTTTCCAAAAAAACACGAATATTTTGTTGTTACGGATATAGCAATTACCGGTGATGCACCTAAGGATTTTATCCGATACTACCATTTTGGAGAGGGTAGAAAAAACAATCTTCAAAAATGGCCATTATATATTGCTAAGTTAGGCCATAAACATTATCCCGTTGAATCAATAACAGAATATCTCTTAAATCGTATTGGACAGCATTTTGGTTTCAATATGGCTCATTCCGAACTTGCCTGGTTAGGAGGTCAGATTAGATTTTTATCAAAATATTTTATTACTGACCAAAATGTACAAATTCTTGATCATGGAGCAGACCTATTTGCCGGTTATTTAAACGATAGGGATTTTGTTGAAGAAATTGAAAAACAAAAACAAGCTCCTGATTTTTTTACTGTTCAATTTACTTTGGATACGCTTAAACACCATTTTCCGGAGGATTATGAAATATTGTGGCTCGATTTTATTAAGTTGCTTTTTTTTGATGCTTTAATAGGAAATAATGATCGTCATTTTTATAATTGGGCCGTGATTCGAAACATACAAGGCAACGTCAAACCTGTTTTTTCACCCATTTACGACACTGCAAGAGGCTTATTTTGGAATGAGCATGAAAATAAAATTCTGGATATTTTCCACAACAAAAACAGGCTTGAACCTTTTATTAAAAAATATTGTGATAATTGCAAACCCAAAATTGGGTGGGAAGGGGTGAATAATATCAATCATTTCCAATTATTAGAATACTTAAAAACACTATCTCTCGTTATTAATTGCAATTTAATACAGAATTTATGTAATCCCAAAACTCTTGAAAGCGCTTTTATTATGATCGACTCTGAATTTAACTTTTTACTAAGTTTTGAACGACGCGAGCTAATTAAATTATGTTTACAATATAGACACAGCGTTTTAAGAAAAATGTTTAATTTTGCAGTATGATTGATAAGATTAAAAAATATTTCTGGAAAACAGAAGGCATGGATTACAATAATCCTTCATCAACAATGATGGCTAAATTTCATTTGGTTTATGGAAAAATGCTAATTGGCATATTAACTTATGATGATGGATATTGGAGTTTTAATTATTCAGATGAATTTATTAATAATAATACTCTCAAACCCATTATTGATTTTCCTGACCTAACAAAAACATACATTAGTACCGAACTTTGGCCTTTCTTTTTAACACGCATTCCTTCAATAAACCAGCCCTATCAATTCAAAAAAATAGAAAAAGCTAAAGCTAACAAGCATGACTCTGTTGCTCTTTTAAAAATTTTTGGAAACGAAACCATCACCAATCCTTATAAACTTTTTGCAATTTAGGCCAATAGCTAGTTTTGACGATTAATTATCATCGTTCAAATTATTTAAACCTCTGCCCCTTTAAACCAGTAATAGCTTTCTTAATCTGAAACTACAACCTCCATCCTTCTGTTCGGGTATTAAAATGTGAAGTTCAATCAGCCTTCTACCCTATAAAAAAACCAACCTCTCCCCCATCTCACCTACATACTTCAAGAATCGTTTCCGCCAATATTTCAATAAAATCCCTAGACACCTCAGGCAGTTTTTTCTCCACAACTCTCACTTTAGGTGGCAATTCAATATGTATCGCTTTCCAATTTCCACTCGTAATCGAAGCACTATTGCTGGCAGTAAATCTGATTTTACTAAAATCACCATAAGCCACTAATGTTTTTAGCGCTTCATTCCCTTTCATTTTTTCATTTAAAACAAACGAAAACCTTTCCGACAACACATTATTTCTTTCACTTCCCGATGATATCTCAATCCCATTTTCTGCTTGCTCTCCCTCCATTCTATTTCTCAGATTCCCTAACATCCTGCCTGCATGACCATGTATTTCAATCAAATATTTCGGCCTCCATTTCCCAATCTGAATACAATAATCTGTTCCTAAACTCTTATTCGAATCAATATGATAACAACACGCAATAATAGAAGATGCATTCATCCTTTCAGCCACTCTTCTCGCAATCATACCTGTATTCTCATCTGCTTCAATATGTTCTTTGCAAACTATATTTTTCCGAACACCTCCGGGGGCATGATGTGGCGCACCAATCACAATAGAAGTTTTTCCTCTTTTTTCAATAACTAACAGTGCATCTTTACTTCTTAAAAACTCTTCATCTTTCATATCCGAACAAATCTTTAATAACCAGGACTAATTTTCCAACCTTATCTCTTCAACAAAAATAATAATAAATCCCATTCCTCCCCCGAAAAACTTCAACCCGCACACATTCATTAGCTTCGACCTTCAGTTTGAGTATAAAAACACGGTTCCAAGGGACTTCAGTTCATAATTATCCTTCTTAAAAAAATCTGATATTCAATCATTAAAGTTCGTCTTTTATATCATATCCTAAGACACTTTTATAATGAAACCGGATACTACATATTTCACTCCTTTTTTTAGTAGCGGCTATGCTTTTTATAGTAATTACTATTATTTTTTTGGCATGATGATTATTTTATGAAATATCTTTATTACCTTTGCTTCACTCTATTTAATTTTTTTTTGAATCATTGAATATTTTTTTTGAATCATAATAAATTTTGAGAGTATCATTAAAACAATTGCAAGCATCTTAATTCCTTTTTATTTAATCAATTATATTTAACAAGCATTTCAATAAAAAAAACTCATACCGGATTGATGAAAAAAAATCTTCATAAAAAAAATCTTACACTTTTATTTCAGCTTTTTTTAATCATATCTTTGTAATCAGGAGGTCAAATAATTATGAGAAAATCTGTAGTAAATCCAAAATTTCGAATGGCTTTTTCAAAGCTCGAACAACTTGGCGATAAAATAAAAAATTTAATAACGCGTGATGCCGCGCAACTCCAAACCTATAACGTAGGGCCGGCTACTGCAGCGGCTATAGAGAGTGCCACTCAAGCACTTAAAGACATGCCTACAGATGAAGAATTGAAGGCAGATGTATCGTATGCTACCGCAAAACGTGACGAATCGGCCGAGCAGGTAAAAACAAAAATAAGAGAGATAATAGTCAGACCAAGAATTATTTATGGAGAGCATTCGGCCGAATATCGTTCATTTAGTATTAAAGGAATGGATGATATGTCGATGGACGAATTGTGTCGCTGCGGTCGTAGGGTAGTGAGACGATGCAATTTTTATTTTGATGAATTAGAAGAGCATGGACTCACTCAGGCTGAGATTGATGCATTGGAAAATCTGGTTGAAACATTTGATGTTTTAATAGATAAAAAGGATGATGCCGCCATCGAACGCGATATTGCTACCAGTAAACGCGTGGGATTGGGCAACACACTTTATACTCTTATAACAGAGGTTTGCGATTATGGTAAAACCTACTGGGTCAGCCGTGAAGAAGCCAAATATAATAATTATGTGATTTATAATACCCCCAGCCAAAAGAAACCCGAACCCGGTGAATTTGGGGCTGCCCATGGAACTTTGTATGTTGAAAACACAACTACTGTGCCTGCAAATGCCCAAATATTTTTTGAAGGAGTTGAAGTTCCGATTTTGGTAAACACCGACGGCACCTGGCAATTTGACCAGATACCCATTATGGCTAAAAAAATAAGGGCAGAAGCCGAAAATTGTAAAAACTATGAAGCCGACTGCATCATAACAGCCGATGGCGATACCGAAATTAATATCAGGATGGTAGAGAAATAACTTATAGGCTTCAGGTGATTAAGTTCTTCCGACTTCGGTCTTCCGACTTCGGTCTTAATAACTCCAAACACCTACTCCCCCATCTCATCCAACTCCCGTCTCTCCTTCTTCGTCGGTCTTCCCGTCCCTCTCGGCCTGTAAACAAACGCCGCCGCCTTCCTAATCTCTATCTTTTCATATTCCGATGCCGGAGTCAAATCCTCCAAATGCAAAGCCACCAGCTTAGCCGCAACACGGTTATGCAACAAACTCAAAACCTTCACAGTTTTGATAACAGGCATCTGATTAATAACCACAATATCCCCAATCTTCACATCCCGCGAAGCCTTCACAGGCAACCCATTAATACTAACCTTACCTGTGCGGCAAGCCTCAGTTGCAATGCTTCGGGTCTTATAAATCCTTACAGCCCACAAC
Source organism: uncultured Bacteroidales bacterium (assembly GCA_964473775.1). Lineage (GTDB taxonomy): Bacteria > Bacteroidota > Bacteroidia > Bacteroidales > CAIWKO01 > CAIWKO01. Next base: position 8,132 of record CAYYQJ010000046.1, read on the forward strand.
CATTTATCCATTCTAACAGAGCCCTGTTCCATCCAACTATTTATCGCGGAAATAAATCTCTATAGGCACACCGCTCAATTCAAAATTATCACGAATCTTATTCTCCAGAAAACGCTTGTACGAATCCTTAACATACTGACTATGGCTACAGAAAAAAGCAAAACAAGGATAATGCAAAGGCAACTGCTGCACATATTTTATCTTCGGAAACTTACTTTTAACCGATGGAGGCGGATACATAGAAATGATAGGCAACAACAAATCATTCAATTTCGATGTCTGAATCTTTTGCGTACGGTTTTTATAAACCGTAATGGCTGTTTCCAGTGTTTTATATATACGTTGCTTGGTCAATGCCGATGCAAAAACAATAGGCACATCCGTAAACGGAGCAATCTTACGTTTAATTTCATCCTCAAAAGCAAGATGCGTATTTACGCTCTTCTCCACCAAATCCCATTTGTTCACCACAATAACCACACCCTTATGATTCTTTTGTATCATACTGAAAATATGCAAATCCTGAGCGCCAATGCCACCCTCGGCATCAATCATCAGCAAACAAACATCGCTACCTTCGATAGAACGTATCGCACGCAAGGTCGAATAAAACTCAATATCCTCCACCACCTTTTGTTTCTTACGCAAACCGGCCGTATCCACCAGCAGCATATCAAACCCAAAACCGTTATAACGTGTATAAATAGAATCGCGTGTAGTACCTGCAATAGGAGTTACAATATTTCTTTCTGTACCAAGCAACACATTCACTAGAGAAGATTTCCCTGCATTCGGACGACCCACCACCGCAATCTTAGGCAAATCCGGAACATCCTCAGGTTCGCCCACATTAAAATGCTGCACCAATTCGTCCAGAAACTCCCCGGTACCTGCCCCATTGATAGATGAAATCGTAAACACCTTAGGATAACCCAAAGCATAAAACTCCGCCGAATCTTCAATACGTTTATTATTATCCACCTTATTAACAGCCAAAAGTACAGGCTTCTTAACCTTACGAAGCATGATACCGATTTCCTGATCCAAAGGCGTTAAACCTTCCATCACATCCAACATAAAAACAATCACATCGGCCTCATCAATAGCCAAAGCCACCTGCTTGTGTATCTCTTCCTCAAAAATATCATCCGAGCCTACCACCAAACCGCCTGTATCAACCACCGAAAAAGAAACTCCGTTCCAATCCGATGTTCCATAATGACGGTCGCGCGTAACACCGCTCGTTGGATCAACAATAGCATCGCGTTCACCCGTAAGGCGGTTAAAAAGTGTCGATTTGCCTACATTGGGCCTTCCAACTATTGCTAAAATATTTGACATGGTATATTTTCTTTTAATTCTAAATTATAATTCAACTTCTCACTTCCAACTTCCGGCTCCCATCTTCCCTCTTCGGACTTCCGTCTTCCGTCTTCCGACTTACACTTCGTATCCAAACCTCTGCAACATATTATTATCGTTTCTCCAATTCTCATTCACCTTAACAGTGAGTGCCAGAAAAACATGTTTCCCCACAAAGTGTTCTATATTCAACCTCGCTTCAGTTCCCAAACGTTTTATCCCCGAACCACCATGCCCCAAAATAATAGCCTTTTGCGACTCACGTGCCACAAAAATAGTTGCAGCAATACGAATAATACTTTCTTCTTCCTTAAAAGAATCAATAACAATCTCGACACTATAAGGCACTTCTTTTGAATAGAATAATAGAATCTTTTCGCGGATAATTTCAGCCACAAAAAAGCGCATGGGTTTATCCGTCAACTCATCTTTAGCATAATAAGGAGGTGATTCAGGCAAATGCTTCATAATGGCATCAAAAACCATATTCAGGTTCAGATGTTGCAAAGCAGAAATCTTAATCACTTCCACTTTATTAAACAAAGGAGCCCAAGTGTTTTCTGTCTCCAAAATTCTTTCCTCATCAGCATTATCCACTTTATTGATAAGCAACAAAACCGGAATTTCAGAACCATTTATCTTTACAAGTAAATCCTCATTTTCCGCAGGTTTTTCTCCGGCTTCCACCACATATAATAAAACATCGCCATCCTTCAATGCATAACCCACCTGTTTCATCATTGCTTCGTGCAACTTGTAATGAGGCTTTAAAATACCGGGTGTATCCGAATAAACAATTTGAAAATCTTCACCATTAATAATACCCATAATACGATGACGGGTAGTTTGAGCCTTACGCGTGATGATAGAAAGTTTTTCGCCCACCAACGCATTCATCAATGTTGACTTCCCGACATTGGGACTACCAATAATATTTACAAATCCAGCCTTATGTGCCATTCAATTATTTTCAATTCGCTGCAAAGGTAGTGATTCTATTGCAGTAAAGGAAATTTACCACGAAATCCCTTATCAATCGAAAGTTATACAAACAAAAAATTCAATTACACTTCAATTATCAATCAATAATCAAAACCTTTGTAAAATAAAAAAGCCCGGAAATTCCGGGCTTCTTCAATATTATTTTTCAACTCGTATAAAGTCGACTCTTCGGTTAATCTCGAAATGTAATTTTGAGATAGGTTCTCTATCACCTTTATATTCCAAAATCAATCTGTTGCGATTAATACCATGTTTATTTACAAGAACATTAATAACCTCCTGAGCTCTGTTTTTACTCAATATTTCATTATGAGGAGCATTTCCTTGCTGGTCGGCATTACCAACAACTCTAACCTTCAAGTCTGGTTCCATTTTCATGATTTCAGCTACCTCAGTAATGTATTTCTGATACTCATCTTTCACATCATATTTATCCAGATCAAAATAAACATTATACATGATATACCCGGCATCCTTCATGTTCTTAATAATAGAATCAGGATACTGCTTACCGGACGGAACATTGTAGTGTGTATCTTTAACAATAAAAACAGTATCTCTTCTATTTTTCATAGAATCAATCTTGCCTTGCATATTATTCATCTTATCATTTAACGAATTAATTTTCTTAAGCAACTCATTCATTAAATACTGCAATGAATCTGATTTAGCTTTAGCATCATCTTTTTTAATTTCGACATCCTTCTTATTGTCGACAATATCGTCTTTCTTAATCTTCTTATCTTCCTTTTTATTTTCAACGTCAAGTGCTTTATTAGTTTTACAACAAACCCTGTTATACTTACTAAGAGTATAAGAAATTCCCAAATTTGGATAAAGAACCTGATCATGACTATACATACCAACAACCCTATCAAGTTTTTCACCATTTACCCAAATGTCTTCAACATCCAGATTGATCCTCCATTTTTGACCAACTCGAACATCCACTCCCAGTCCGAAAGGTACAGTAAGTTCCGTAACCCATTTATGTTTTCCAACTCTACCGTAGCCCCAACTTAACACTTCGTTTCCATCTCTGTATAAGCGATTTTGGAAATTAATAAATC
>CAYYQJ010000047.1:0-11488 GCA_964473775.1 uncultured Bacteroidales bacterium
CCACCTAAAGGTTGCTGAGTAATTAACGAATACGGTCCAATAGAACGAGCATGCATCTTATCATCAACCAAGTGATGTAGTTTCAAAATATAAATTACACCTACAGTAGCGGGTTGGTCAAATTTCTCACCCGTACCACCATCATATAAGTATACTTTTCCGTTTTCAGGTAAGTCTGCTTTACGCATATAACTATTAATATCGTCGAGCGAAGCACCATTAAAAATAGGAGTTTCGAAAGATATCCCTAATTTTTGACCTGCCCATCCTAAAACTGTTTCATAAATCTGACCCAGGTTCATACGCGAAGGCACACCTAAAGGATTTAATACAACATCTACCGGAGTTCCATCGGCTAAGAAAGGCATATCTTCATCACGAACAATACGTGCAACGATACCTTTATTACCATGACGACCGGCCATTTTGTCGCCAACTTTCAGCTTGCGTTTTTTAGCCACATATACTTTAGCAAGTTTTACGATACCTGATGGTAAATCATCACCTACAGTTTCAATAAACTTGTTTCGGTTATAAACACCTAAATGTTCGCGGTATTTAATGGTATAATTATGTAATAAAAGTTTTATTAACTCATTGGTTTCTTTATCAGATGTCCATTTTGTAGGATTGATTGAAGTATAATCCAAAGCAAATAAAGCTTTCTGTGTAAATTTCGATTTCTTAGGAATTAATTCTTCCTTAAGATTGCTATAAACACCCTGAGAAGTTTTAGTCTCTACTAAATTCAATAGTTTTTCAACCAGTTTCAATTTCAGTTCACCAACTACTTTGTTAAATTCTTCTTCGAACTCTTTCAAAGTTTCCTTCTCTTTTATTTTATTCTTTTTATCTCTAATTACTCTAGAGAATAGTTTTTTGTCGATTACTACACCCTTCATTGAAGGAGGTGCTTTTAACGAAGCATCTTTAACATCACCTGCTTTATCACCGAATATAGCTCTAAGTAATTTTTCTTCAGGAGTTGGATCGGTCTCGCCTTTAGGAGTAATCTTCCCAATCAGGATATCGCCTTCATTTACTTCAGCACCAATTCTGATGATTCCATTTTCATCAAGATCTTTGGTAGCTTCTATACTTACATTTGGAATATCATTGGTTAATTCTTCCATTCCACGTTTGGTTTCACGAACCTCAAGTACGAATTCTTCAATATGAATAGAAGTGAAAACATCTTCCCTTACAATACGCTCAGAAATTACAATTGCATCCTCAAAATTATAACCTTTCCAAGGCATAAACGCAACTTTCAGATTACGTCCTAAAGCCAACTCGCCTTTTTGAGTTGCATAACCTTCACAAAGGACTTCACCTTTATAAACCTTTTGACCTTTACGAACAATTGGTTTCAGGTTAACGCAAGTATTCTGATTTGTTTTTACAAATTTAGGTAGGAAATAAGTTTTAATATCATCTTCAAAACTTACTTTTCTATCGCGTTCGGTACGATCATATTCAATAGTGATTTGCTTTGAATCCACATATTTTACAGTACCATCTCCTTCAGCATTTATAAGAACACGTGAATCTTTAGCTACCTTACCTTCAATTCCAGTTTGTACTACAGGAGCTTCAGGAATCATTAACGGAACAGCCTGACGCATCATGTTCGAGCCCATGAGAGCACGGTTAGCATCATCATGTTCAAGAAAAGGAATAAGCGAAGCCGCAATTGATGCTATTTGGTTTGGAGCCACATCAATTAAATCGATTTTCTGAGGCTCAATCATAGGATAATCGGCCTGAAAACGTGCTTTAATTTGATGTTGAGAAATCAAACCCTTTGTATCAAAAGGAGTACTTGCCTGTGCAATGATTTTATCTTCTTCTTCTTCTGCAGTAAGATAGAATGGTGTTTCATCTTTTTGAACAACACCATCAATAACTTTATTATAAGGGGTTTCAATAAATCCCAACTTATTAATTTTAGCAAAAACACAAAGAGATGAAATTAGTCCAATATTAGGACCTTCAGGAGTTTCAATAGTACATAAACGACCATAATGGGTAAAATGCACATCTCGTACCTCAAATCCGGCTCTTTCTCTGGATAAACCTCCAGGTCCCAGAGCGGAAATTCTTCTTTTATGTGTTATTTCAGACAATGGATTTGTTTGATCCATGAACTGTGATAACTGATTTGTTCCAAAGAAGGTATTAATGACAGAGGATAGAGTTTTTGCATTGATAAGATCGGCAGGTGTAAAAACCTCGTTATCACGGACATTCATTCTTTCACGAATGGTACGTGACATACGAGCTAAACCAACTCCAAATTGTCCAAATAATTGCTCTCCTACTGTTCTAACCCTTCTATTACTTAAATGGTCAATATCATCAACGTCTGTTTTGAGATTTTGTAATTCAACCAAATATCTAATAATAGAAATAATATCTTCCTTAGTAAGAACTTTGGTATTAATACTCATATCAAAGCCTAACTTTTTATTTATACGATATCTACCCACATCACCGAGATCATAACGTTTATCAGAGAAAAATAATTTTTCAATTATACCTCTAGCAGTTTCTTCATCGGGTGGTTCAGCATTACGCAATAAACGATAAACAAATTCAACAGCTTCCTTTTCAGAATTTGAAGGATCTTTCTGAAGAGTGTTAAATATAATAGAGTAATCGTTATTGTCAACATTTTCATTATGGATAAGAATGGTTTTAACACCCGAATCTAAAATCACATCAATATGCTCATTTTCAACAACAGTTTCCCGATCAATCAAAACTTCCGTTCGTTCAATAGAAACTACTTCGCCAGTGTCTTCATCCACAAAATCTTCTATCCAGGATCTAACGACCCTAGCAGCCAATTTTCTACCAATAATTTTTTTTAGTGAAGCTCTATTTACTTTTATCTCATCAGCAAGATTAAAAATTTCAAGAATGGTTTTATCACTTTCAAAACCAATAGCTCTAAGCAGAGTTGTGACAGGCAGTTTCTTTTTCCTATCGATATAAGCATACATGACATTATTAATATCAGTAGCAAATTCAATCCATGACCCCTTAAAAGGAATAATTCTAGCTGAAAATAAGGTTTGACCGTTTGCATGTCGTGTTTTTCCGAAAAACACACCAGGCGACCGATGAAGCTGCGAAACAACAACTCTTTCAGCGCCATTTATAACAAAAGTACCTTTTGGAGTCATATAAGGAATCATTCCAAGATACACATCTTGGATGATTGTTTCAAAATCCTCATGCTCCGGGTCGGTACAATAAAGTTTTAATTTTGCTTTTAAAGGAACACTATAAGTCAATCCTCTTTCAAGACATTCTTCAAGAACATATCTTGGTGGATCAATAAAATAGTCCAGAAATTCTAAAACAAAATTATTACGTGCATCCGATATTGGAAAGTTTTCTGCAAATACTTTATATAAGCCTTCGTTCTGTCTGTTTTCAGGAGTAGTTTCCAACTGAAAAAAGTCTTTAAACGATTTCAGTTGAATATCCAAAAAATCAGGACATTCTGCAACAACCTTTGTGGATGCGAAATTAATTTTTTCAATTTTATTTGAAGCCAAAGTAGTAAGTTTTAAAGTTAAGAAAAAAAATATAACGCAATATAATAAAACAAGGTTTAAACAAGCATTTTGCTTGTTTAAACCGTTTATTGAATATTTAAATTCCTTTTACTTAATCTCAACTTCAGCTCCAGCTTCCTCTAATTGAGATTTTAAAGCATTAGCTTCATCTTTACTAACACCTTCCTTAATTGTTTTTGGAGCTGCATCAACTAATTCTTTAGCTTCTTTTAAACCAAGACTAGTTAATTCTTTAACGAGTTTAACAACACCTAGTTTTGCTTGACCTGGTGATTTTAAAATCACATCAAAACGTGTTTGTTCTTCAACTTCAGCTGCTTCAGCAGCACCTGCTGGTGCTGCAACAACAGCTGCTGCTGCGGGTTCTATCCCGTATTCGTCTTTTAAAATTTTAGCTAATTCGTTAACTTCTTTAACGGTTAAATTAACTAATTGTTCTGCAAAAGCCTTTAAATCTGCCATTTTATTTATGTTTTTAAATGATGTTTATTAATTATTATTTTTATTCAGGTTTTTCAGATAATGTTTTAACGATACCTGAAATCGTTTGACCACCTGACTGTAAAGCACTAAGTACATTCTTAGCCGGTGATTGTAGCAATCCGATAATATCTCCTATCAGCTCAGTTTTTGATTTTAGAGCGGCAAGTACTTCGATTTGATCATTACCAAGATAAATTGATTCTTGAATAAAAGCTCCTTTTAAGATAGGTTTTTCAATCTTATTGGATTTTCTAAATTCAGTAATTAATTTAGCAGGTGTATTAGGTGTATCACAAATCATAATTGAGGTGCCACCTTTCAATACGGAATACAAAGACGCAAAATCTTTTTCAGAACGTTCCAGTGCTTTTTGAAGCAATGTATTTTTTACGACAGTGAGCTTTATGTTGCGTTTAAAACAAAGACGTCTTAAAGAATTTGTTTTTTCAACATTAAGATCGGAAATATCAGTAATATAGAAGTTATTTGCTAACTTCAGATCTTCGGTTAAAGCCACAATAGCCTGATCTTTTTCTGCTTTTTTCATATTAATTCAGATTATTTCCTATTAATTATTTATACTGCTGATTTTGTATCGATTTGAACTCCAGGGCTCATAGTAGTTGACAAATAAATGCTCCTAATATAAGTTCCTTTAGCAGATGATGGTTTCAATCTATTAATGGTTTGAATAATTTCTTTTGCATTTTCAGCAATTTTAATGCTATCAAAAGAAACTTTTGCAATACCTGCATGAATGATTCCATATTTATCGACTTTAAAATCAATTTTACCAGCCTTTACTTCGCTCACTGCTTTTCCAATTTCCATTGTAACAGTTCCTGATTTAGGGTTTGGCATTAATCCTCTTGGTCCTAGAATTCTACCTAAAGCGCCAACTTTAGGCATAACACTTGGCATAGTAATGATTACATCAACATTAGTCCATCCTTCTTTAATTTTTGTAATGTATTCATCTAATCCATAATAATCAGCTCCAGCATTTTTTGCTTCTTCTTCTTTATCAGGAGTACATAAAACGAGAACTCTAACTGTTTTACCAGTTCCGTGAGGTAATGTTACGATACCGCGAACCATTTGATCAGCTTTGCGAGGATCTACACCTAAACGGATATCTATATCAACAGAAGCATCAAATTTAGTATAAGTTATTTTCTTTACTAATTCTGCAGCTTCTTCTAAGGAAACGACTTTGCTTTTGTCGACCAGTTTTAATGCCTCTTTTCTTTTCTTCGATATTTTAGCCATTGTTTCTAAGTTAAAATTTTCCACATATTATACTGAAAAAGGTGGATTTCCCTGTATTGTAATTCCCATGCTGCGTGCAGTACCGGCTACCATACTCATTGCTGACTCAATTGTGAAAGAGTTTAAATCAATCATTTTTGCTTCCGCAATAACTTGAACCTGATCCCAAGTTATTGAACCAATTTTATTTCTATTAGGTTCAGGGGATCCTTTTTGTTTTTTAATTACTTCAAGTAGTTGTACTGCTACAGGAGGAGTTTTAATTATAAAATCAAAAGATTTATCCTTGTAAACAGTAATAATAACAGGTATAATTTTCCCAGCACTTTCCTGAGTTCTAGCATTAAACTGCTTGCAAAACTCCATAATGTTCACACCTTTTGCACCTAATGCAGGACCAACTGGTGGGGAAGGATTAGCCGCAGCTCCTTTGATTTGTAATTTAATTAGTCCGCTTACTTCTTTAGCCATTTTTAATTATTTTTAGCATAGTAAAACATTAATCGTTATTCTTTTTCAACCTGAACAAAAGCCAGTTCTAAAGGTGTTTTTCGACCGAAGATTTTAACCATCACTTTAAGTTTTTTCTTTTCTTCATTCACTTCTTCAATAACACCACTAAAACTGTTGAAAGGTCCATCAATTACTCTAACAGATTCACCAATGATAAAAGGTTCGCTGATTTCTTCTCCCTTCTCAGAAAGTTCATCAACTTTCCCCAAAATCCTATTAACCTCTGCTTGACGCATAGGAATTGGTTCCCCTTTTGATCCTAAGAATCCCAATACTCCCGGAACATTCTTCAAAATATGAGCAATCTCTCCAACCAATAAAGCTTCTATCAAAACATAACCTGGAAAGAAATTTCTTTCTTTACTGATTTTTTTTCCTTTTCTAACCTGATATACTTTCTCAGTTGGTATGAGCACTTGTGAAATATAATCTTGCAGGTTCTTATAATTGATCTCACTTTCAATTAATTCCTTAACTTTTTTTTCTTTTCCACTAATGGCTTTTACAACGTACCATTTTTTAACTTGCTCACTCATAAATTATACTCCATTGGGAGATTACATAAAGTAAAGATATAACAACAATTTATTAATAACTAAAACAGGTTGTAAAACTGTTTTAGTAAAGTACTAAAGGAAATATCCATCAAATATACTGCAACTGCAATAATCAGGGAAGCAATGGATACAACAATAGCACTATTTTGTAATTCGCTCCAGGTAGGCCAGGAGACTTTGTGCATCAATTCGTCGTAACTCTCTTTTATATATTGTTTTATTTTTTTCATAAAAGCCTTTATTTGCACGGGTGGTAGGAGTCGAACCCACAACCTACGGTTTTGGAGACCGCCACTCTACCAATTGAGCTACACCCGTCTAAATTCACATAACAAGCCTTGCAAATGATAACAATGGCATCTCAATAGAATTGAGACGCCATTGAAACATTTTAATTTTATTATTCAATAATTTCTGTAACCTGACCAGCACCAACTGTCCTACCACCTTCACGGATAGCAAAACGTAATCCTTTAGTCATAGCAATTTCAGAAATCAATTTTACTTCGATACTCAAGTTATCGCCTGGCATTACCATTTCTACTCCTTCTGCCAATGTACATTCTCCAGTAACATCAGTTGTTCTAAAATAAAACTGCGGACGATATCTATTATGAAACGGAGTGTGACGTCCACCTTCTTCTTTCTTCAAGATATAAACCTCTGCTTTAAAATGAGTATGTGGTTTTATAGAACCAGGTTTTGCAATAACCATACCTCTGCAAATAGAATCCTTATCAATACCTCTTAATAGCAAACCAGCATTATCTCCAGCTTCTCCTCTATCAAGTATTTTACGAAACATTTCAACACCAGTTACAACTGATTTTAATTTTTCAGCACCTAATCCCAATATTTCTACAGGATCCCCTGTGTTGATAACACCAAATTCAATTTTACCAGTAGCTACAGTACCGCGTCCAGTAATTGAAAATACATCTTCAACAGGCATCAAGAAATCTTTATCAATTTCGCGAGGAGGCAAAGGAATATAAGAATCGCAGGCATCCATTAATTCAAATATTTTTTCCATCCACTTAGGTTCTAAATTTAAGCCACCTAAAGCAGAACCGCTGATAATTGGAGTATTTTCCCCGTCAAAACCGTAGAATGTCAATCGATCTCTGATTTCCATTTCAACAATTTCTAATAATTCTTCATCATCAACAAGATCAACCTTGTTCATGAAAACAACAATTCTTGGAACACCTACCTGACGAGCTAATAGAATATGCTCGTTGGTTTGAGGCATAGGACCATCAGTTGCAGCTACTACCAAGATAGCACCGTCCATCTGGGCAGCACCGGTAACCATGTTCTTAATATAATCAGCGTGACCAGGACAGTCAACGTGAGCATAATGTCTGTTCGCAGTTGAATACTCAATATGCGCAGTGTTAATGGTAATACCTCTTTCTTTTTCTTCAGGAGCATTATCAATTGAATCAAATGATCTGAATTCAGAAAGACCTTTTTCTGCTAAACAGATTGTAATTGCTGCAGTAAGAGTTGTCTTACCGTGGTCAATATGACCTATTGTTCCAATGTTCACGTGGGGTTTGGAACGATCGAATTTTTCTTTTGCCATTTTATTAAAGTTTGTTAAGTGATTATAAACCTATTTTTATTATAAATTATATTAAGAGCCATTGACGAGAATTGAACTCGTGACCCCTTCCTTACCAAGGAAGTGCTCTACCCCTGAGCTACAACGGCCGAGTTTGAGCGGAAGACGGGGCTCGAACCCGCCACCTAAAGCTTGGAAGGCTTTCGCTCTACCAAATGAGCTACTTCCGCTGATATTACGATTACAAAAATCGTGGGGGGAGGAGGATTCGAACCTCCGAAGGCTTAGCCAACAGATTTACAGTCTGCCCCATTTGACCGCTCTGGTATCCCCCCTTTTTATTTTCAAAGAACTTGAGCCGAAAGAGGGATTCGAACCCCCGACCCGCTGATTACAAATCAGCTGCTCTGGCCAACTGAGCTATTCCGGCAATGAAAAACCACTATTTAAGTTATAAGTCAACGATTTACAAAAAAAAAGCAGTCCTTTTTCAAAAAAGGACTGCAAAATTAGAAATATTATTCTGATTACCAAAGATTTTTTTTATTTTTTTTTATTTTATAAGCCTTTTACTTTTTCTTTATGCTTAACTAATTGCTTGCGCAATGCTTCAACAGCCTCATCTATAGACTGTTCAAATGTTTTTGTCTGTTTTTTAGCAAATAATTCATTGCCGGGTATTAAAAGTTGAATTTCTGCAACCTTATTTCCTTCTTTTTCGTTTTTCTCGATTCGAAGTATAACTTCAGTTCCAATTAATCCTTCATATATTCCAAAGAGCTTTTCAACTTTCTCCTGAATATAGTCTTCTAATTTCTTATCTGCTTTGAAGTGTAATGCTGTAATTTTAACTCTCATATTAACCTCCTTTTTTTAATTTACGCTTTTGGATGCGCTTGTTTGTACATTAATTTTAATTTCTCAATTGAATTATGAGTATATATTTGGGTGGCAGACAAATTTGCATGCCCTAATAATTCTTTTATTGTATTTAGGTCAGCTCCGTGATTTAGCATGTGAGTGGCAAATGAATGACGGAGAACGTGTGGACTTTTTTTTGTTTGTGTTGTTGTTAAACTCAGATAGTAGTTTACGACACGATAAACGAGTCGCTGATACACTTTTTTACCGGCTGGTGTAACAAAGAGCCATAATCTGGCTTCATCTGAATTAAAAAGAGTGCCCTTTATATATAGGTATTCCTCTACAATTTTTTTTAAATGTTTGGTGAAAGGAATTACCCTTTCTTTGTTTCGTTTGCCTAGTACTTTAATTGTTTGATTGTATATGCTGATATCTGCTTCTTTGAGATTAACCAATTCGGAAAGACGAATCCCAGTGGCATAAAACATTTCTAAAATTAACCTATCTCTTAATATTGTGAAATCATCTTTTCCGGGATGAGATACATTATTTAATAGAGAAATGAGTTTTTCTTCATTAATATATTCAGGAAGTTTTTTGGAAGTTTTTGGGGATAAAACTTTGGACATTGGATTTTCCTTTAACTTGCGCTTGATCTGGAGAAATTTGTAAAAAGTTTTAAGAGCAGATTTTTTTCTGGTTACAGAACATGCAGAAAGGTTATTATCCATCATATGAATAAACCAAGATTTTACCATTTCGGGGGTAGCATCTTTTATATTGGAAAGATCATAATAGGAAATAAGATAATTTGAGAAATCTCTCAAATCAGCTCCATAGTTACTGACGGTATGCAAAGAATACCGCTTTTCGTATTGGAGGTAATATAAAAAACTTTCAACCATCAAATAATAGAAGTCTAAAACCCGTTAATAAAAATGTAAAAGTAGCAATATTATTTTACAATAACAAGTTTTATAAAAAAAGAAAAGGAAGTTATTAACTAGGTATTGTTACTTTCGTCTGTAAGCTTCTGAATATAAATAGCTTTTAAAACTTCTTCTCTGCGTTGTACGGAAGGCTTGGTGAACTTTTGTCTTACACGCAATTCTTTTACAACACCAGTTTTTTCGAATTTTCTTTTGTATTTTTTTAGTGCTTTATCGATGCTTTCGCCTTCTTTTACTGGTACAATGATCATAAGTTTTCTCTCTTTCTGTTAATTTTTAATAATTTAAACTAAAATATTTAAGGGCTGCAAAGGTAGAAAAATATTTTTTATTAGAAATGTTTTTATAAAAATATTTTTTTTCGACTCCGAAGTCTTACTTTTGCAGTACATTCATGTCAGCCGAAATATATGGAGACAATGACTGCTTAAGGAATTGGAGCGAATTGTTATATGAGATGATGTTTGTTTAAAAAAATTGTTTGCTATTCTGAAATTAAAAGCACGAAGTATGCATAGTATTGAACCTTTTTATAACTGGCGTTATTTTTATACCGCTGAAGAAGATGAAAAATCGCCTTTTTATGAAAAGGAGTATAGCGAATTTGAATTTTCGAATGCACTATATAATTACTTTGTGCACCCGCAATGGGATGAATTTGGATCGGCTACTTTGTATTTGAAATTACTGGTGGCTGATTATAACCAACATTATGCTATTATTGAGCTTTTTGGAGAATGGAATGACTGTTTGTATAACGATGTTAAGTTTTTAAAGGATAATGTGATTGATATTCTTGTTGACAATGGCATCAAGGAATTTATTTTAATTGGGGAAAACGTTTTGAACTTTCATTATTCGGATGATTCGTATTATCAGGAGTGGTTTGATGATATTGAGGATGGGTGGATAGCGTGTGTGAATTTCAGAAAGCATGTGGTTGAGGAGTTTGAAAAGGCTAATATTGATTATTATCTTGCTTTTAGTGAAAAACTGAATCAACTTTACTGGAGGAAAGCTAATCCTTTTCAACTTTATGAAATTGTGTCGGGTTTATTAAATATGAGATTGAATCCTTAATCACATCATTCATTTTCTGGCTCTTACAATTCAAATAACCAGCTTATCAGATGCTTTGAACGACCGAACAGGTCGCTTGTTTGGTCGTTCAGGTCATTTGTTCGACTCTTCGAGTCATCAGAACACCTGTTCAAGTCATCTGAGCACCTGTTCAAGTCATCTGAGCAACTGCTCAAGTCATTTGAACAACTGCTCAAGTCATCCGAGCACCTGCTCAAAAGGTTTGAGCAGGTGCTCCGGTCGTTTGTTTGGTTGCTCCGGAAGCTTGATAAGTTCAAAAAATCATCTGTTTTACAATAGAAATCAACCAAATTTGTCTATAAAGGTTTTGATCAGGGATGCTGCGAAAATATTATGCTGACTTTATTCCTCTTAAAAATTCCCGTTTGCCTTTCGGACCGGGAAGTTTTTCTATGTTAAAACCACATGCCTTTAATGCTCTTTTTACATCGCCTTTGCATGAATAGGTAACCAACACTCCTCCGGGTTTCATCGAATGGGATATCTTTTCAAAAATACTTTGCTGCCACAAATGGGGTTGAACCGTAGGAGCAAAGGCATCAAAATAAACCAAGATCGGAAGAGCACACGTCTGAACTCCAGTCACCTGAAGCTATC
>CAYYQJ010000048.1:0-11112 GCA_964473775.1 uncultured Bacteroidales bacterium
AAGCTTATCCAATGCAGTTGTAAATTGCAGATGGACTGAATAAGCTTATCCAATGAAATTGTAAATTGATTTTTCTATTTTAGAAATTTATCCTACCTTTATAAAAAATTTCCAAATTAACGGATATATGATAATAGTAGGTCAAACATTAGTTTCAGAAGATATTGCAGATGTAAGGTTTGCCTGCGATTGTGCATCCTGTTTGGGTAGTTGTTGTGTTGAAGGTGATGCCGGTGCACCATTATTAGAATCAGAAATTGAGGAATTAAAAAACAATATTTCGGAAATTATTCCTTACATGCGCCCCGAAGGAATTGAGGTAATAAATAATATAGGGGTTTATGAGTCGGACCTTGAAGGCGTAAAAGGCACACCTCTGGTTAATAAAAAAGAATGTGCCTTTGTAGTTTTTCGTGGGAAAATGGCTACCTGCGCCATCGAAAAAGCCTGGGAACAGAAAAAAATAAAATTTCAGAAACCCATTTCATGCCATCTGTATCCCATCAGAATTATTGATTATACAGATTTTGATGCCGTTAATTACCATAAATGGGACATCTGTAAGAAAGCCCTGATAAATGGAAGAGACAACAACCTTTATTTATTTGAATTTCTAAAAAATCCTTTAATCAGAAAATACGGCGAAGATTGGTACAACGAGTTGTGTTTGATTGTTGATTATATGAAAACTCAAAAATCAAAGCACTAAAGCTTTTTGTATTTTCTTCGCAATTTCTTCAAACTCCCTATTACTCAATTTAAGTTTTGCCTTTTTAAAATCGATGTCCGACATCACATTCATTGGCACCAGATGAATATGGGCATGAGGAACCTCAAGACCTATTACGGCAATGCCTATTCGCTTGCAATCAACCACCTTTTCAATTGCCAGGGCAATTTTTTTTGCATATAAAAAAAGTCCTTTATATAATTCATCATCCAGACTGAAAATATAATCCGTTTCCTGTTTTGGAATCACTAAAGTATGACCTATTGACAACGGACTTATATCCAGAAATGCAAAAAAATCCTCATTTTCGTCAATTTTGTAGCAGGGTATTTCTCCCTTTATAATTTTCGTAAATAAACTATTTGCCATAGCAATTATCTTGTAATACTAATAATTTCGAAAGCCACCAGTCCGGCAGGAATTTTAATTTCAACTATATCTCCAACAGTTTTTCCGAGAAGTCCTTGTGCAATTGGCGAGCTCACAGAAATCTTAGCGGTTTTTAAATCGGCTTCACTTTCCGGAACCAAAGTATAGGTCATCTTGGATCCGTTTTTACAATTATTTATCTCAACTTGCGAAAATATGTACACCTTCGAGTTGTCCATCAGGCTTTCATCAATAATTTTTGCATCATTAATAATTTCCTGCATTTTTGAAATTTTCATTTCAAGCATACCCTGAGCGTTTTTTGCAGCATCGTATTCTGCATTTTCCGACAAATCTCCCTTATCTCTGGCCTCAGCAATTTGAAGAGAAATGCTTTTTCGTTCCACAGTCATTAAATGATTCAATTCGTCTTTCAACTTATTTAAACCTTCTAAGGTATAATATTTTGACATTTTACTGTATTTATAAAAAAAAACAAAGAATCCCGGTAGTCCGGGACTCTCTGTACATAAAAGAAAAAAAATAAAGTTTTATAGATTAATCCGAACTCCAAAGGAATGTACTCCCTGGAATGGATCAGTAGCTCTGTAAGAATAATCGATTCCGATTGTAGAACCTTTCTTCTTATTTACAGGAACCTGTACGGTAACACCTGCATGTGGACCGGTAAGTGCATTGGTTCTGTCTGCCTTTTTAAATGAACCTTTTTCGAAAGCATAACCACCGCGCAAATAAAGATAATCCATCATCTTATATTCCAAACCAACGATATATTGGTCTTTTCCGAACGAATTAGAAATAAAAGCTCCGGCCAATGTAATTTTATGCTGATCAGAAATAATGAAATCATAAGCTACACCAATATTAAGAGTAGTTGGAAGTTCAAATTCAGCCGAACGTTGCTCAACGGTCAATACGGTTGCTGAATTCGACATATTACCTCTGAATGATAAACCATCACCTTTGAATTTCATTTTACCACCTACATTTTTCAACGCAATACCAAACATAATGTTTTCTTTTTCACCGGTGATGTATTGAATACCTGCATCAAAAGCAAATCCTGACGCCGCAAGGTTAGAAATTTTCTGAGAAATAACCTTGATATTAATACCCCCGTAAATACTGTTAGAAAACATTTTTGAGTACGATAGATTAATATTCATGAGAGAAGGAGTGAAAGTGCCCATCCCGCCTTCCGGCAAATCAGTTGTGGTAATAGGAATGGTTCCAAAACTCATACTCATTACACTTACACCAATTACACCTGTAGCTCCCACTTTTTGTGATAAACCAAAAGTATTGATACTAACACCAGATCCTTGTAGCCAAAGAGTATGTGCGAAAACAATTTCTGTGTGTTGTGTAAAAGCCATACCGGCAACGTTGGTGTACATTGCTTCAATTCCTCTTGAACTTGCTATACCTACTCCACCCCAACCTGAGCTTCTTGCCCAGGGATTAATTAAAAGTTCTTGAGACCCGCATTCTCCAACACGGTCTTCATTACCAGCTTTAAGACTTTTGTTCGGCAATAAAATTATGCCTGCAACAACAATTGTCAAAAATATTTTAAAGATTTTATTCATAATAGTAGTTATTTTATTATTAATTAATCATTTGGTTTAGAAAGCATTTAAGTCAATTGGACGTAAAGACCCAAACCATTTTAATACTTTTTCGCCAACACCATCCACTTTAATATAAATCAGATACATGCCGCCTGCAATAGGAATACCTGCAAAATTCTTCAAATCCCAATCAAGGTACGAATTTGCATCATCTTTTGCATATTGGCGAACTAATGAACCACTAACAGTATAAATCGAAATGGCACATTTTTGTGGCAAATTAGTAATTCTAACACGATTATCTAACTGGTCAGCTTCATAACCTGAACTTGCATAATATGGATTTGGAACCACGCTAATCAAAGCCAATGAACCTTCAGCAGCCATATTGCTACCTTTAGTTGCAGCTAGATTGTCAGTACTAAATTTGTACATTGGATAATTATTATTTTCAGGACTTGTAGTTGCAGAATTAGGTGTTGAATAATAACGAGCATAAGGCCTGGACACTCTGATGCGGATTTTAACTTCAGTTGGCATATTTGCCGGATCAGAGAAATTAAATTTAACATTAGATATCATAGGACAACCTACCCACATCACATCTTTATAAACATAACGTTTGAAGGCAGTATGATTTGGACTGGTGCTTGGATAAAGCATATCCCGTAGCCATTTTCCACCATCATAAGCCGGACAATCGGTGATAACATTGTATGCAGTACTATAATTATCTCCATTATGTCCCATAATGTATGTCCAATGTTTTCCACCAAATAATACCTGTCCTAAATTTGAAACGAAATTATTGGTTGGATTCCAAATCATATCACGTCCGTTTTCACCTTGCAACCATGAATCTTCACCAAACATCATATTCAAACGTTCGCCGGTTTCTACATTAATTGCATATCCAGGGAACCATCCCATACCAACTTCACCGTCTGTTTGTCCAGCTCTCAGATCAAATTTCTTTACATTTCCTTCAGTTAATGAAACATTTGATTCTTCACATTGTTCAATAACCGGACATCTGGTCCATTTTGAGCGATCAGGAGTTAGATAAAGGTCTATACTATACAGATTGGAAAGTTTATTCTGAGAATAAGAAACAGAATTACTCCACTGAGGTCCGTTTTCGTATCTCGAAGATAGACGATATGGAGCCCAGGTACCACCCAGAATTTTTTCATAATTTTGATTTGGATCCAATGCCGTCCCTGATAATACACTAAGGCTGTTATAAAACAAATCATAATCATTTAAAGTTGCATCCTCTTTTGAAGCGGTATTTCCAGAACGTATCCAGTTAAATGGAGCATAAGAATCAATATCATAAACGCCAGAAAGCCATTTTTTCGAACTATCAGCATAACTAATGGTAGCTTCTAACAAACCATTACTAACATCTGAAACATCGCCAGGAGCTTTAACTTGGGTAATAGTTAGGGATAATCCAAGATCGAGCAATAATTGTTCATTAGACACCGCAATTGATTTTTCAGAATTCCAAACACCACCATTTTCATCATTCAATACCCAACTACTTGAATCGATATTTCCATGAGCCGAAGGAATAAGTTTTAAAGTAAAATTACCAGGAACCACATTTAATGGGTCAATCACTTTAATATTTAATGGTCCTTTATTGAAATCATATTTTGGATGAGAAGCAAAATAAGGTGAAGAAGACATGAGATTATTAGCAGTTTCAGTTGTGAAATCTAAAACAAGACCTCCATTTCCCTGACCTTCCCAACGGGTAATCTGAGGCATCACTCCATACTCACTATTTAATATAGTACCACCTGCCTCAGGTGAATTAATATGAGGCATGGCTGAAACAATCTCTATTTGTCCTACAGCCGCTTTTCTACCGGCTTTATAAGGTTTCTTTTGACCATCAATAGCAGTAGGATCAGATTGATTGTAAGGTTTAAAATTATTATATGCATAAGCTATTGCGATGTAATAATACTGTTTATGGTTAACCAGACGGTTATCACCGGTAGCAAATTTATCTTCAAAAACTCTGAAAGAATGTACAATACCTGTATTTGCACCGTTCACTTCTTCAACAGGAACATTTGCTTGTAACTCATCAGAGTAAGTAAAATTAACAATTTTAGAAACACTATCTTTAATATCACATTGTGCAACCAAACGAGCCAAATCAGGATCGTGAATATCAGTTACAGATACAGAAGCATTTTTAACCTGGAATATTTGATATCCCTGAAAACGATAATATTTGTCACCATTAACAATAGTATTATCAGCTTCTTTATAATCCTCAATTGTTGAGGCATAATTATTTGATAATCCCTTTTTGTTAGTGATGTATAAAATTAGCTCTCTATCAAGTTCCTGAACAGTCAAATCCGGAGCATCAGGTCCATCTAATACTTTAAAACAATTATCAAACAAAGCCTGACATTTATCGTCAACCACGCGAAGTAGTTTTACTGATTCCCATGCACCACCAGATGTAGCTCTTGCCCATGGAATACCAACAGTAATGTAATTAACAGCACCCGGTTCCAAAGTAAATGGACCTGCTGATTGCATAAATCTTCTATCAAACGGTTGATTTCCGGCTTGTCTTTCATTCCAATACGACCCTGGATAAGGAGACCCTGGATCTACACCACTTGTTCCCCATAAACATGGGTCAGTATTATCAGGAAACATAAAATCACAGGCTGGCCCTAAACCTCCGGCGCTTGGATGTCCATTTCCCCAATATTGCATACGTTGATTATCTTTCCAGATACCTCTCAAAAGATTATAATATTCAGGTGCTACATCAGGGTCAGTACATGCGGCTAAACCCCCTGTATTGTTATGGTAAACAAAACGACGCATACCAAAACGTTCGTCATCAACTATCCCATTACCAAAATTGACACCATTTATCGCTTCAGGACGAACAATAAAATTGCCCGAGGTTAGTGGATGATCTGGGTCAGTGGCACTACCGTAAGTCATACTGGTTGTTTGTCCTGTTAAGCTTACGATATTACAGTCTCCATTAAATGAAGGACCACGGATTCCATCACCATTAAAAGAAGGGTTATCAAAACCATCTTTATCCATATATGGTCCCTGGAAAAAGTCAACGCCAATTGCAGGAGGATTAGCTCCATAACCGGTAGCACCTTCAGCAGTTTCGTCATAATCATCGCCATTATAGCAATAACCTAAACCTCTGAGAACATCACAACCAACATAGTCATCTTTAGGATAACCTAAGTCAGTATCTACCCATTGGCAGAAATAAGTTTGAGTTAAACGATAAGTTGAACGATTAATAATTTCATAAGAATAGAAAGTCATGTTATTAATTTCATCATTGGTTGAAAATCCGAATGCCTGAGCTCTGATTTCTAAACCAATTGCTTCACCTTTAGTTTCTGTATGAATATTACCTTTGTCATTAAAAATCCACCATAGTGTTTGGTCGCCTTTTAATACCTGATCGGCTAAAATTCCGTTTCCTTCAGCAGTTTTATCTCCTTTACCGCATAGTTTATTATCAAAATCGTAGTATGGATAGTCACCTTCAGTCCAATCATAATTACCATCGCCTTTTTGATCGAAAAAAGGAGCAAGATAATAACTTTGAAATTTACCTGGATCGCCATGTGCCGGATATTCTTTAATACTTCTAGGAATTTCATATCCTGCAGGAAATCCTTCTGCAAATGCAGCTTTAAATGCTTCAACATCTGAACGTGTAATTAAAAAATGTTTGTCATATTGGCTACATGTTTCCGCATCTGTTGCAGCTGTTCCATCTGTTGATATTGGGCCAGTCCAGAAATCATTTCCATTGCCACGATATCTGTTTGCGCACAATTTAAGCTGACCATTTACATCCAGTCCTCCAATCCACAACGCGGCAGAAAACATGGAAGTTTGTTGAGAAGCGGCAGGAATAAAGTATTTTGGACTTCCTTGCAAATCCCACCACATATCACCACCAGTGTTGATTCTTGCCCTGACATTGTTAACATTTAAATCAGTAAAAGCAGAGGCGGGCAAACAACCTTCGGCAGTTGATTTATTGCTGACAGTGGTTTGATGAGATTTCAAAACAGGCCATTCTCTTGCGAAATTGTATTTTGAAAATCCAAACACTAACGTTGTCAGTATTAAAAAACGAATAATATTTTTCATGGTTTTCATCTTATTAATTATTATTAAATTTATTAAAACCCTAAGGATAAACCAACACGGATTCTCCTTGGTAAACTATAGTTATTAGGATTATTTACAATAATAGCATACTGATCTCTGAAAGCTGCTTCATTGGTTTGAGCTTGAATTTGAGCCTGAAACTGATTTGAAGCTAAATAACCATCATCATCAGGATTACCTGTAGCTCTGTAAACAGATAATATATTTTTTGTATTGAGGATGTTTAAAGCTTCAATATAGACATTCATATATAATGACCTGCCTGATTTTCCGTTTTTCCTGCCTGTTTTAATTTCGATATCTTTATCCAAACGAGCATCAATACGGAATTGCCATGGCATTCTAGAACCATTAATTTGTCCTTCTAACTGATATGAACCGGAACCAACATAAGTTCCAACCACTGTACTTGATTTGCTATAAGGAATACCTGAACCACCATTTAATGAAACATTCAAACCAGTATTTTTAAGTAACAGAACGGTTTTCACTTTATCTGTTCCTTTTATTCTTCTGGTAATTTTTGGACCGTTGTAATCTTTTCCTTCACCATAACGATAATCAAATACGGCTGTAAAAGAATGACGTCTGTCGTAATCCAATGGAGAAATTGTTCTTAAGTTGGGTTGATTTGTTCTAACCAAACTGATTCCTGATTCAGAATTAGAACCAGTACCAGATGCAAACTGTAGGGTATAAGTTGCTTTCAACCAAACATTACCTGTTCTTCTAAGGTCGTAGGTAACAGTTAATCCCTGAACAGTACCAAAGTCGATATTATTATATGAAATGTAAGAAACAGGATATGCACCAGAGAATCTGTATGACTGAACCATGTTTCTTTGTTCACGATAATAAGCAGATATTTTTAATGAAGACGAATTGCTGATTTTTTGTTGGAAACCTAATTCGTAGTCAATTGTTTTTTCTGATTTCAAATTAGGATTATTAATAGCATTTTGACCCTGTTGGTAAATGAAAAAATATTCAGTAGGATCCATAATGTTTCCAGTATTTGGTCTTTGAGTTAAAACATCATAATGTGCAAAAAACAAAGCTTCGTCAGAGATTGGGAATGAAAAAGAAATACGTGGCATGATATTCAACTGTGGTTGATAATCTGTAAACGCACTTGAATTAATATCACCCTGATCTGGATTAACTAAGAAAGGAGAAATACCCGATGAACCTTCGATAGCACTTGGGTTGGTGATTTCAGTTCCCTGAGCATTGTACCATGTACTTCCGTTTCTATAACCTTTTATAGCTGTAGGATTTTTTACGTCATCCACATATACTACATAATCCGCACCCATATTTGCTGGATGAACACCAAGGTTAGAAACTTCTTTTACAGTATAAGCTTCATATAATAAATAAGGGTCTTTCAACACTTTCTGATTGGCATCATAACGGTCTAAACGTAAACCAACATTAAAAATTAAATCATTAAACGCAAACTTATCCTGAATATAACCAGCAATGTAAATAGGTTCAAACGCACCTTTTAATCTGGTAAATCTACCGTTAGCATCTTTTTGAACAAAGAAATCATCAAAACTTGGTTTGCTTTTCAGTTTTTTTCCTGTATGATCATATCCCATATAACTAACGTATGAGTTACCACTATTTAATAGTTCATCTGCACTAAACATATCTATTGTGAAAATACTTGGATCGTAACTATAAACATCTATCCAATCGGTACCGTTGGTAGCTAAACCCAGTTTTTGACGCAGGTTATAATCCACCATAGATTGTTCAGATTCTGAAAATATTCTGTCGTAAGTAATGGTGTCCTGAAATACTCCATAAGCATCATATATTAAATTGGGATGATTTACATCAAGCTGTTTGATATGCTTGTTTACCTGTTGGTAAAGAGCTGACCATAATCCAACCGGACTATAGGAAATGCTTCTATCCTGACGTTGTTCGTAGAACATTCCGAGCTGAATACCGTGGTTTCCAATATCTGCAGAAGCAGTAGCTGAAATACCCAGCTGAGTACTTTCGCCATTATAATATTGATTATATGGCATACCTACGTTTTGCCATAAACCATACACCTGATCGCGGCCAAGGAAAACTCCATTAATAAGACCACCGCCTAATTGGATTTGGTCAAGGTTTCTGTAATGTCCATTAGGATCTCCGGCATATAAATCGAAGTATGACTGAGTATAGTTAGATAAAATTGGGTTGATCCCTGTTTTTTCAAAAGTTACTAAGGTATCAGCAAAAGCGTTTTGCAAATAAGCATACATTCCTGTTGAATCATCCTGACCATATTCAAATGATTTTGTTTTGTAGGTAGTAAATTTACCAATATAACCATATTTAAAAAGCTGATCTTTAAATTCAGCATCCTGAATGGTACGGGTATTTTTTGAATAATCTGCCTGAATAGAATAGAACACGTTTTTAACGGTTGCTTTGCTATCACCTGCAGTTGCGAATCTTTGTGTAAAACGACCATATACGCGCCATGCACTTGAAATGTCGCTTGGGTTTTTATCCCAATTAAACAAAGAGTAGTTTCTTATATAATCTTTTCCCCAGTTGTAATGCCAGGTACCTCCAAATGTAAGATTGGTATTTGCCGAAGTTCTCACATCAATTTTACCTGATAAATTCAAATCATTATTGGCCGAGTTAAGTTTTACAGGAACATTTTCAAGATCGGAGTTTCTGATAAATTCTCCTGCTTTAAATGTACCGCCCTGACTTAAACCGGTTGGAACCAATGGATTTTGTTGAATTTTTGCTACAACATCGTCAAGAACTTTCCAGTTACCAATATAAAATGGATCCGGGTCTTTTTGATAATTGTATTCACCAGCAATAAAATATCCTAATAAAGCGGTAGTTTTTGTTGAATCGCGGCCTTTGATTAAAGGACCCTGCATGTTAAAACTCAACAAATTGTAACCATATTTATCCAGAAATTGAGAAGTTTCACCTTCGAAACCAATTCCAAATTCTCTTGAGGCACCTTTTGTGGAGATTGAAAGAATACCACCGGTAGCATCACCATACTGTGCAGGAGTTCCCCCAGTGATTACAGTTACCTGCTCGATGGCAGCTTTTGGAACAGCAGATGAACCGCGAACCCTGACACCATCCACATAAGTGATGGTACCATCTGATCTTGCACCTCTGATACTTCCCATGGCTCCATCCTGAGAGAAAACCCCACCGACGGTGATAGCAACAGATTGTGCCGAACGACCTGGCATTTTCGAGATTTCCTCAGACGTCATGGTTCCACCCGAAGAGGTTTGATCTTTACTAATCAAAGGAACTTTGTAATCTACCACTTCAAAGGTTTCAATATTAATAGTGGTTGATTCCATCTGTATGTCCTGGAATGTGATTTGATTTGCCATAATTACCAGATTGGCAACCATAATTGGTTTGTAACCCACGTAAGAGGCTTTTACATCGTATTTTCCGGGAGGAATGGGTTTAATGGTGTAATTTCCATCAAAATCCGTTGTGGTTCCTCCGGATTGTTTTCCTCCTTGCTCAATAATGATGTTTGCAAATGGAACCGGCTCGTTGGTTCCTTTATCTGTAATCTTTCCTTTAAGAGTTCCAGATTGTGAAAACGCCAACAATTGAGCTGATAAAATAATAGCAGTTGAAATAAGTAACTTTCGAAGCATATATATATTGTTTTGTTATTATTAGTGATTTAAAGACTCGAATTTGACCTAAAAAAGGGTCGGTAAAGGTATAAATTTTTACTAAAATAAAAGTTTTTTTTTGATTTACCACTTTTAATTTTTATTGCATTGACATTTAGAAAATTGACTTTCATTTTTTAATTACCCTCCTTTTTTACCATTCTTAATTATTCGAAATTCTATTATCAGAATCCAAAGGTACATATAAAGTTAAGGTTTTTTTTGAAAAAAAAGTTAACGGTAGGAAAAAATCAGTTAACGGTCGGTTTTCGGTAAAAACGGCTATAATCCGACCATCTGTTTAAAAAATAAATTTGATTAAACAATCTTGAACAATGTACATTTTGATATCGTTGATAAGCCGTGCAAATATACAAATATACTACGATGCCATGGGGCAAATACCCAAAGAATTTCTTCTTTTCTGTTTTCGGTCTTATTTGAAAACCCTGGATAATGCCAAATCCATTTTCTTTCTTCTTCATTGCCTGAAGAAAAACAAGAATAAGATAATGGCATAAATGATATTCTG
>CAYYQJ010000049.1:0-11072 GCA_964473775.1 uncultured Bacteroidales bacterium
GAGATTTAAGCGGATTAACTCTTCAGGGGATCTTTTATTTCCCCATCTTTAAATGCTTGCAATTGTTTGTAAAACAAATAAATTCCTAAAGCAATTATCATAAGATTGCTGATGCCTAATATCCCGTAATACGACATCTTGTCTGATAAGTAATGGCCCACAATATCGCTGCTGTTGGTGCCATGCAATAAAAACAAAACGAAGAAAAGGATTCTCAACCACCAGTTTTTGTTTATCACAAGATAATACGTAATAAAAACAATCAAAGGCAGACAATACAAAAAATGTTCGGTATCAGTCTTTACGATATTGGGTAAAATGGCCAGTAGAATGATAAATCCAAAAATCAGATTCAAATCCCTTGATTTGTTAACTACCTGTAACTTTTTTGATGTAATCAGAGCAAACAGCAAATATGATAAACCCGTTAGAATAATAATGATAAACTGAAAACTACCTGGGAAATGTATTCCTGTATAAAGCCTCAATATGGAATCCAGTGTATTGTCTGATGGAAAACCATTCGAATGTTCCATCATTGATGCTATCCACTGCTGATGCAAAGAGGTGGTAAATCCAAATCCGAAGATTAACATAAATAGCAGATAAAAAACAACAAAAAATCCGCCTCCAAAAAGCATCATTTTAAATTTCCTGAATATCAGTAAAGGCAAAATCAATAGTAAAAAGAAGGGCTTAAACAATACCGCTATCCCAAATAGTATCCCGCTATATACCGATTTCGATTGCAAAATAAACATCAAAGACGAAAACAAAACCACAAGCAATATCACATTGGTATTCCCCAAATGAAGTTCCCTGTAAATCTGATTCAACACAAACACAAAAGCCAGTCCATAAATCAGATTTTTCTTCAAAGCCACCTGCTCAAAAACATAATCATTCAGCAGATTCCGCAATAAAATAAACAAGGCTAGGATTGCAGCTACTATAATCACATAAAAAATAATCAAGGCAACCTCAAAAGGAAGAATTGTAAATGGGATAAAAAACAGCAGTATCAGCGGAGAGTATTTGTAGTATCCCGAGCCCAGCCCGAAAGCAACTCCATATACCTGTTCCCCCGATATTAGTGCCTTGGCCGCCAGATAATATACTTTGAAATCGTTAAGAAACAACTTATGATTAATGGTTTCAACCACAAATATCGTCAGGCAAATTACCAACACAAAATAAGTGAACCCATTGAAAACCGTTTTTTTTAATGCCATGCTTTTGCTTTATTTTGAAATCAATTGCCTGTAAAGAATTTCAACAGGATGATATGCCTGTCGCCCTGTACCGTCCTTAATCTGATGCCTGCACGAAGTGCCCGGTGCAGCAATCAGATAATCCTCTGATGCTTTTCTTACTTCCGGGAAAAGCACCAATTCGCCAATTTGCATAGATACTTCATAATGTTCTTTCTCGTAACCAAACGAACCTGCCATGCCGCAGCAGCCCGATTTAATTTCTTCCACCTTACTGTTTACAGGAATTTCAAGCATTCTTTTTGTCGGCTCCACCGATGCCAGGGCTTTTTGATGACAATGCCCATGCAGTTTTATCTTCTGTGCCTCATCCGAAAAAGATTCTCTTTTGATATGCCCTGCATTAAATTCTTTCATGATAAATTCATCATAAAGCAAACAATTATTGGCAAGTGTTGCTGCCTCTTTTCTCAGTTCAGGTTTTGCCAAATCCGGATATTCATCTCTGAAACTTAAGATTCCTGAAGGTTCAATACCAATCAGTGGCGTTTCTTTAGTAATCACATCTTTCAGCAATGCCACATTGGTGTTGGCTATGTCCCGGGCTTTATACAACATTCCTTTCGACAAATAAGTTCTGCCGCTTTCCAAATGAGGTGTAATCCTTACATCATAACCCAATCCTTCCAGCAGTTTTACCATAGTTATTCCAATGGCAGTATCATTATAATTGGTAAACTCATCCACAAACAAAAAAACCTTTCTCTTCTGTGTAGATTCCTTGTCTGAAGTCTTTTCATGCTTTGTGAACCATGACAAAAAGCTTTGTTTATACAACAATGGCATGTTGCGTTTCGGGGCAAAACCCAGGCTTCCTTTGATGACATCCGATAGCAAAGGCGCCTTCATGAAGAAATTAAACATCCCCGGAAACAGGGCTCCCAGCTTGTTTATTTTGTTGAAATGGGCAATCAGTTTTGTCCGCAGTTTTATGCCATTGGCTTCATAATAATGTTGAAGAAATTCGGCCTTAAATTTAGTGATGTCCACATTCGAAGGGCATTCTGATTTGCAGCCCTTGCACGAGATACATAAATCCAGCATATCAAAAATCTCCTTATGGTCGAAAGGGTTTTTCTTTGTTGAATTGGTCAGAAACTCTCGCAACACATTGGCTCTTGCTCTGGTAGTAGCAGTTTCATCGCGGGTGGCCATATAGGTCGGACACATCAGGCCACCTATGATTTCCGTCTTGCGGCAATCAGCCGAACCATTGCATTTTTCCACTGCCCTCAGTATGCCTTTGTCGTGCGAGAAATCAAAAATCGTTTCAATCTTTCTTGTTTCTTTTCCTGGAGTCAGTCGCAGCATACTGTTCATCGGAGGGGTATGCGTTATTTTTCCGGGATTAAAAATGCCTTGAGCATCCCAGGTGGTTTTTATGTTCTGAAGCAACTCATAATTTTTATTGCCTATCATCAGCGGAATAAACTCTCCGCGCAATCGTCCGTCGCCATGCTCGCCACTCAGCGAGCCTTTATATCTTTTCACCAGTTTGGCCACTTCAAGCGCCACCGTATGAAACAACTCAATTCCCTTAGGGTCTTTCAGGTTCAGTACGGGGCGAATGTGCAATTCTCCTGTAGCTATATGCGCATAATACACCACAGGCAAATGCAAAAAGTCGAGCAGGTTCTGCAATTCTTCTATATAATCGGGCAGCAACTCAGGGTCCACTGCCGTATCTTCAATCACGGGCACCGGCTTGGCATCGCCCGGGTAGTTCGAGAGCACGCCCAATCCTGCTTTGCGCAATTCCCACACCTTTTTAATATCAGCCCCACGTATCACAGGATAATGATATCCATAGCCCGCAGCCACCATTTCCTGCATCATTTCTTTCACCTTGGTGTCGATAATTTCAACCGATTCTTCGGCATATTCCACTATCAGCAAGGCCCCGGGCTCACCCAACAAAAAGAAACGGTTTTTCTTTTGTGTGATGTTTTCTTTGGTCAGATCCATGATGGCTTTGTCCATCAGTTCTACTGAAGTAGGCTTATGTTTCAGTGCAATCAGGTTGGCACGAAGGGCTTCTTTCACCGAATTCAGATGCACGCACACCAAGGCTTTTTCTTTGGGAGGCAGTGGAACCAGATTCAGTTTTATTTCGGTGATAAATGCCAGCGTACCTTCCGAACCCGCAATCAGTTTGCAGAAATTAAAAGGCTCGCCACCTGCCTGAAAAGGCTCGCAATCAAGCAAAAGATCTATGGCATAACCCGTGTTTCTACGCTTCAGTGTTTTGGCAGGATATTGTGCCACAATTTCCTTTTGATTTTCCGCATCGCTTAATATTTTATGAATGTTGCGGTAAATCTCTCCTTCCAGGCCTGTCAGTTTCAGCTTTTCTTTGTATTGTTCTTTGTTTAGAGCGCCAAATTCGGCTTCAGAGCCATCGCTCAGCAAGGCTTTTACCGAAAGGGTATGCTCGCGGGTGCTTCCATATATCAGCGAATGCGCCCCGCACGAATTGTTTCCCACCATGCCGCCTATCATGCAGCGGTTGGAAGTGGAGGTTTCGGGCCCAAAAAACAATCCGTCTTTTTCCAACATCTTATTCAGTTCGTCAAGAATCACCCCCGGCTGCACCTTCACCCAATGTTCTTTCACGTTGAGCTCTATCACCTCAGTCATATATCGCGACACATCCACCACAATGCCATTGCCGACCACTTGTCCGGCCAGGGAAGTTCCGGCGGTGCGTGGTATCAGGGCGATGTTGTTTTTGTTAGCAAAGCTGATGATTTTCTTTAGGTCGTTGGTGTTTTTCGGGCGGGCTATTGCTGTGGGCAATTCGCGATAAGCGGATGCATCAGTAGCATAAATCAGCAGGTTAACTGTATCAAAAAACAGGTCTCCTTCCAATGATTTTTGTAAACCGATAAGCGCTTCCGTTGCCGACATGATGATTTGTAAAATGAATTACAAAAATAGGAAGAAAAAGGATACGAAGTGACTAAAGTGGGGAAAAATGTTCAATATTCAATTTTCAATGTTCAAGTGGCGATAAACGATGTAGGGGCGAAATAAATGTCGGGGTTTTTCAGTATAAGTGGAAACGGCTATAACCGAAACTTAATGCGAAGTTCGGAAAGATAATAATTATTCGTAGTACGGATTTGAGCCGTGCTATGATTGCCAAGTTATATGAATGAGGATGACGCTTATGGATTATGATGAGGGTATGATTTTATGAAAGGCAAGAGCCACAGATTCACAGATTATTCGGAAACGGGGAATACAATTCCCCGTAAGAGGTCCTTTACAGGATTTTGTGATATCAATTTAGGATTAAGGGCATTGAGATTAAGGATTTGTATTAACAGCATGACAAATTTGGCTATCAAAACGATTAATTGATATTTCAAAACGAGTTTAAGAGGAAGTAGGTTAAGCCTAATAAATGTCGAAAAGACATTCAAAGGAATCAATACGACTTTCAGAAGAAAGAGAAGTGTTTTCAGAGGAAAGAGAATGAGATGCAAAAGGATGAGTGACGCTTTCAGCGTAATGAGGGCGATATTCAGAAGGAAGAGGGAGATATTCAGAAGAATGAGAAGCAGATTCAGCGTAAAGAGAAAGAGTTTCAGAGGAAAGAGCGACGCATTCAGTATAACGAGGGCGAGTTTCAGAGGAAAGAGAACGAGTTTCAGAGCAATCAGTGTGATCTGCAGAAGGAAGAGCGACATCTGCAGAGGGAAGAGAAGCATCTGCAGAAGGAAGAGCGACATGAATTGTTAATAATTAACGAAAAAGCAACATATAGATATTGAATGTATGGGAATTAAGTGGAGGTGATTTTTAACTCCAACTCTTTAAAATAAGGGGCTATGACAGATTGTTATGCGGATGACGCTAATGGCTATGATAAATGTCTGAACTGGGATTTAGCAGATTAAAGGATTACATAAAAAGGAAAATTGTTTGAAACATTGATTGACTTGATTGAATGATTGATTTGATTGTGAAGGCTTCATTTTGAGTGAAACTTTCACTTTTTAAGGAAATGATGGCCGAGGTTGGAAACTCGCCGAACGGGGAAAGTCTGAACCGGGATTTAGCAGATTAAAGGATTACATAAAAAGGAAAATTGTTTGAAACGAGTAGAACCTTGTTCCAACTAGGGCTATAATAGATTGTGCCATTAGATAGATTTATATTTTTGATTATTAGGGAAAAACCTTGAAAGGGTGACCTGTTTGTAGCGCGGGGTGAAACTCCGGGTTAAAGATGTGTCCCTGCACCAACTACTAGCCTGCGGCACCTGTGGTGCCGGAGATTTTTTTTGGAAGCTGATGATGCTGATAGGTATGATGAGGTATGATTTTGGAAAGGCGGAGCCTATTTGGATAGAACGAACGAGGTTGGAAGTTCGTTCGAACGGGGAAAGTCTGAACCGGGATTTAGCAGATTAAAGGATTACATAAAAAGGAAAATTGTTTGAAACGAGTAGAACCTTGTTCCAACTAGGGCTATAATAGATTGTGCCATTAGATAGATTTATATTTTTGATTATTAGGGAAAAACCTTGAAAGGGTGACCTGTTTGTAGCGCGGGGTGAAACTCCGGGTTAAAGATGTGTCCCTGCACCAACTACTAGCCTGCGGCACCTGTGGTGCCGGAGATTTTTTTTGGAAGCTGATGAAGCTGATAGGTATGATAAGGTATGATTTTGGAAAGGCGGAGCTTATTTGGATAGAACGAACGAGGTTGGAAGTTCGTTCGAACGGGGTATTGTAGAATTATGCAATGCTAAATTCATTACATGTGATATATATCATACTACATATAACAATTACATTAACTCACTAATCATTTTTAATATTACTTTTGTAGTGACTATAATGTATTAGGTCTTTGAATTAACAATAAACAAATAGCGAAGCATATGAAAAAAAATGAGTTAACAATCGAATTTAAATTAGGGAATTTGCCTTTTTTTATCGATCATTTTTATGGGAATTTACACAAAAGCGATGCTCATAAGCATGAGGATTATTATGAATTGATATTTTTGAGCGAAGGCGAAGGTTTTCATTGGATAGAAACAGAAGAATATTGCATCGCTGCACCGGAGTTTTATTTTCTGAAACCCGGGCAATTGCATCATTGGCAGTTTACTGCTGCTCCAAAAGGCTATATTATACTGTTTAAAAAATCTTATTTTGATCAGCTGCGTGATTGTAATTTGATGAACCTATGCCGGCAATTGGAATCTAAGGTGAGGATAGATGGCCCCACAGATTGTTCACTTGAATTTTTGTTTGAGGCAATGCTTCACGAATTTAATAGTCCCTTAAAGTTTTCGGAAACCATTATACATGGGGTTTTGGCCGCCCTTTTTGCTAAGATGCTTCAATTTGCAGCAGAGCCACATCGTGAACAACTAAAGCCTTTTGCTTTATTTGATAAATTTATGGATCTGGGGCACTGAGAACACAAAGAAGCACTAAGCATTATTAAATAAGATTAAGAAATTTGAAATAAAAACCACTGACCTACCAACGGCAGGCAGGCCTAAAAAAAAGGCAGGCCTACCTATGGAGGGCAGTTATAACTTTGGCGGCTACACTGAAGGCATTGATTGATAAAAAGCAGAATTATTAAAAAGAAACCTTTTAGAAACCATATAAAAACAAGCCTGGCTCGATGAGTTATCACCATATTTGGGCACTGTTTCGACAAGGTTGTGGTTTGGGGCGATAATCCGAAAAGCCTAATGAGTAGGAAAATTTTAAAACTGAGATGTAATGAAGACTAAAACTGAATTTAATACCAAAAGCGTAATAAACGATAAAAAGACTTGGCTAATGCCTTTTTTGTTTAATATGGCCATAATGTTAATTAGTATAATGAGTTTTTCACAAAGCCTAACATTTACTTCTGATGGCATCTTCTTAGTACCGGTTGGTGTAACAAACATTTCGGTTAAAGTATGGGGTGGTGGAGGCGGTGGTGGTTATGTTACCACTAATGGCGGCGGCGGCGGTGGCGGCGGTGGCTATAGTGAAGGCACGGTTTCTGTTAATCCAGGAGAAATACTAAATGTTATTATAGGTTCTGGTGGAGCAGGAGGAAATATTGGAAGCAATGGAGAAAATTCGAGTTTCTCTACAATTACTGCTTATGGAGGACAAGGAGGTCAAGGTATTACTGGCGGAAGTGGTGGCAGTGGATCAACTATTAATGGGAATAATGGAAGTAATAATAATGCAATTTGGAATCCTAACTTAACTTGGAATCCTAACTGTAATTGGGATGAATACTGCCATTATGTTGCTCGTGGTTATTGGTACTATTATTGGTGTGTTTACAATGTTTGGTGGTGCAGGGACTGGATTGACACAAGCTATTACGAAGGATGTTATTGGGGTTGCTATCAAGGTGGCTATGAATATCAAGCAGGAAGTGGAGGTGCAGGAGCCACCAATTTAAATGGAGAATCATTCGGCGGCGGCGGCGGCGGTGGCGGAGGAACATCTGGTGGAATCCCAGGCAATGGTGGAAATGGACAAATAATTATTAGCTGGACAATATGTAATAGTTCGACGGTCCCAACACTGAGTACGTCGTCTTCAACTAACTGTGGGACACAAGCTACTACGTTGAGTATAGCCACAGGTTTGCTAAATAGCGCCACTGCCTGGCAATGGTATAGTGGAAGTTGCGGAGGAACGTCTATTGGTAGCGGGTCATCTGTCGTTGTTTCGCCAGCTATGAACACCACATATTATGCAAGAGGAGAAGGGGGCTGTACAGCACCAGGAAGTTGTGAGAGTATTACAATCGCTGTAAATCCTCTTCCAAATATCAGTAGCACCATGCCCGCCTCTCGAAACGGAAGAGGAACTCTTATTTTGGGAGCCACAGCAAGTTCGGGAATCATAAACTGGTATGCAGTGCCCACGGGCGGAATCTCGTTGGGAACAGGTACAAGCTTTATGACTCCAAGCATTTCTTCTACCACCATTTATTATGTAGATGCAACATATAATGGATGCACTTCGGCAAGAACAGCAGTTATAGCGTCGATTGTATGTGTTATTGTAAATATCCCTGATACAAATTTAAAAGCAGCATTGGTTGCAATGCCATTTATTAATACTAATGGAGATGGAGAAATAGATGTTTGTGAGGCGGCGGGTTATAACGGAGTAATTTATGTTTTTGGGAGTGGTATTTCTGATATGACCGGTATAGAAGCTTTTACTGCAATTACTGGTTTGGATTGTTCCAATAATTTATTAAGTAGCTTAGATGTAAGTCAAAACACGGCCCTGTGGAATTTGGATTGTTACGGAAATTCACTCAATAGTTTAATATTGGGACATAACACTTCACTCAATTTTTTGAATTGTTCTAACAATAATTTGAGCAGTTTAGATATTAGTAATACAACTACTCTCGGGTTTTTATCGTGTGCCTATAATTCACTGATTAGTTTAAATATTAGCAATAATCATCTTGGGAATTTGTATTGTCCGAATAATTTGCTGAGTAATTTAGATGTGAGCAGCAACACTTCACTTGGGTATTTAAATTGTTCTTATAATTCACTGATTAGTTTAAATGTAGCAAATGGTAACGATACATATTTATATTTAGAAACAAACAATAATCCAAATCTTACTTGCATACAAGTAGATAATGCTGCCTGGTCGACAGCTAACTGGACAGTTGGGGGTGGGAATATTGATGCTACAGCATCGTTTAGTTTAAATTGTAATTCTTCTGCATGTACAGCTATTGTAAATATCCCTGATACAAATTTAAAAGCAGCATTGGTAGCAATGCCATTTATTAATACTAATGGAGATGGAGAAATACAGGTTTGTGAGGCGGAGGCTTATAAAGAGGGCATTAATGTATTTGGTTATGGTATTACTGACATGACAGGAATAGAAGCTTTTACTGCAATTACTGGTTTGGATTGTGCAGAAAATTCTTTAAGCAGTTTAGATGTGAGCCATAATACTGCTCTTAATATTTTGGGTTGTACATGGAACTCTATTACTAGTTTAGACGTGAGCCATAATATTTCTCTGATGCACCTGGATTGTTCCAATAATTCATTGAGTAGTTTAAACATTAGTAATAATACCCTTCTTATGGATTTGTATTGTAATAATAATTCTCTTAGTAATTTGGATGTAAGTGCTAATACATGGCTAAGTTTATTGGATTGTAGCAATAATTCTCTGATTGGTTTAAATGTAGCGAATGGGAATAATACAAGTTTTTGGGGGTTTAACGCAACCATTAACCCCAACCTCACATGCATACAAGTAGATAATGTCCCCTGGTCGACAACTAACTGGACAGTTGGGAATGGGAATATAGTTGCTATTTCATCTTTTAGTTTGAATTGTAGTTGTATAAATCCAGGCAATGGAGGAAGTATTATAAATAACCAAACGATATCGGGTGGGACTATTCCTTCAGGTATCACTAATGTGGCTTTGCCTGTTGGGGCAATTGGAACAATTGAATATCAATGGCAACAATCAACCATAAGCAATAACAGTGGTTTTACAGATATTGTTGGAGCCAACACGGATTCCTACAATCCTGGTATTTTAAATGTTACCACCTGGTATAAAAGATTGGCAAGAGTTAATTGCATGAGCGATTGGACAGGAGCCGTAGCATCAAATACAGTGGAGATTACAGTAAATTCATCCACAAAAGTACTAACTGCAAGAGTACTTATTGAAGGATTATATGCGGGTAATGGTATGATGAATCAGGCACAAAGTTTATCCGGAGCTCAATATGGCGAAGGTGTTGCGGATAAGATAACTGTAGAATTACATAATGCTACCGCACCTTATGAAATTGCATATACTTTCAGTAATATAAATCTGAACACAAACGGTACTTCTACAATAAGCGATCTACCAGGCAATATTTCCGGCAATTATTATATTGTGATAAAACATCGCAACAGTATTGAAACTTGGAGTAATGATGTTTTTGATTTTACAGGTGCCGGTCCATTTAGCTATGATTTTTTTAATGCTGCTGCTAAGGCTTTTGGAAATAATATGAAACAGATAGCAGGTGCAATATTTGTATTATATGGAGGCGATGCCTCGCAAGATGGAGTAGTTGACGGAACAGATATGGCGTTAATAGATAATTCAAGTAGGGTGGTTATGAATGGTTATTATCCTGAGGATATTAATGGTGATGGAGTTGTGGATGGTTCGGATATGGCAGTAATTGATAACAATTCGAGAATCGTTGTACTTGTGATAAGGCCATATTAATTATAGAATTATGAAATGATGTAATTGGGGGATTGGGTTATTGGGTTGATTGGAGAAAGGCAGAGCCTTTTGGGATAGAAGTGACGAGGTTGGAACCTCGTAACAACGTAAGAAAGATTGCGACGTTTGATTACAGTACCGTTTGAAGTTGGCAAGATGTTGGCAAGAGCGCCAAGGATGGGAGGGGAAAGGTACTGTCTTAAATTCCTAATCATTTTAATTATTTTTTTTAATTTTGCATTACGGAAAGAGGACCTCGTGCGATTCTTTGTACCGATGTTCATCTAGTGTAGTGCTGCTAATTGGCAGCACTACTGCTTTTAATGAGTTATTTGTTTTTCGTTTGATACTAACCGGAAAGAGGACTCTGTGCTCATCATTACCCGATGTTATCTTTTGAGTATAGTCTCTTTGATATTCCTGGTCATTTTTCCATAAGGTATAAATGATTAAGAGAATCTTTTTTTGTACCGCTACATAGTCGCTCCTTATAAAGTCATTTTTTTGTTTCTGATAAAATTAAACTTTG
>CAYYQJ010000050.1:0-11062 GCA_964473775.1 uncultured Bacteroidales bacterium
TTGCGAATACTAGTCCCTGAAACTAGCGCGTCTACCAATTCCGCCATCCGGGCGAATTGAGTGATAAGTTGAAAGTTAAAAGTGGAAAGTTGATTCGCTAATCAACGATGTTTTAACAATAAAAGTGCCCAGGACAAGACTCGAACTTGCACAACCGTACGGTCACCAGCCCCTCAAGCTGGCGTGTCTACCAATTTCACCACCTGGGCAATCAGAGTGCAAAAGTATATAAAAATTGGAATAAGACAAATAAAATGCTTGTTTATTTTTTTATTGCTTAATAAACAAGGGTTTCCTGAAGGGTATAATAGTCAAAAAAAAAACCGGGCCTAAGCCCGATCTTACAAACGAATTATGAAAAAAACACGATAATGAATGTTTACTTGGTGGTAGTACCTGCTTTAGGTTTACCGGTTGGATTTGGTGAAGTTTGAGTTTTGGTTCCCGTTTGAGTTTTTACACCGGTTTGAGTAGTTGTAGTAGTAGCAGCTTTAGGTGTTTCTGATTTTACAAAAGCGCCTTTTTCGTCATAAACCAAAGTGATTTTTGATGCATCTTTAGTAGCATTTACTTCAAAAGTAACCACTTTGTTTTTTTCTACTTTAAAAGCATCTTTAATGGTATAACCAGGATAAGCTTTTGCAACATGTGCTGTAATTTCTTTTTTCAGATCAGAAACTTTAACGGCTGATTTTGTTTGTGCGCTAGCATATCCTGCTATTAAAACAGCAAACATAAGAACAAATAGTTTTTTCATTTTGTAGAGATTTTAAAAATTAAATTAATTATGGCGCAAAATTACTCTGCAATTCTGGAGGAATTCTGAATTGGAATTTTATTTTTAAAAAATCACACCTTATCGGTGTTTTTCACAGAAGAAAAGTCGAGTTCCAAATTATGCAATCCATTACTGAAAGTGTAATTAATGTGGATAAGATTGGTGTCAGCAATCTTTTTTACAATGGCTAAACCCAGTCCCAAAGAATCAGATTGTGGCTTGTCTTTACTAAAACGTTGGAAAAGGATTTCTGGCGAAACATTCAAAGGGGCACCCGTGTTAGAGATGATGAGTTGCTTTCCCGAAATGGTAATATTAATCTTACCATCAATAATATTGTGTCGTATAGCATTACTTACCAGATTGTTTAATAAAACATCAACCAGTGTAGGATTCATTTCAAGAAACAGCTCGTTTTGATAATCTTTAGTTATGGTAATGCCTTTTTCGGTGATTAATTCCGAAAAGTTCTTTAGCAACTGCTCTAATGATTGATTTAAATTGATGTTGCTTATTTTGGTGAATTGCAAGCTTTCGATTCTGGTTATCAAAACCAGAGCCCGGCTCATCTTCGAAAGACGGTTGGAAGATTCGCTTATCGATTGTATTAAATTCACTTGCTCGCAACTTAAAGATTCGTCCTGAATCAGCAATTCGAGTTTGGCTCTGATGATGGATAAAGGGGTTTGCATTTCGTGGGAAGCATTTTCTGTGAATTCTTTCAGACTCAGAAAGTCGGAATAAATTTTTTCAGACATAATATTTAAAACTTCATTCAGAAGAGTAAACTCTTTAGTGCCTGTTTTTGGCAATTTAAATCCGGGACTTCGTGCCACCTGATAGTTTTTCAATATTCCTAAAGTGGTATAAAATGGGGTTAGTAGCTTTTTTGAAATAAAAAGGTTTACTACTATTAATATACCCAACAACGAAAGAAAGAGAAAAATCATGAGTATAACGATGTCTCTGATTAAATCTGTTTTGTTTATCAGAGATTTGCTTACCACAATACTATAGGTTTTTGTATAAAGCGAAATTACAGATTCCAGTTTGCGAAAAGGGATGTAGTTGTTCTCAATCGAATCGAAAATTAAAGTATCTACAATACTTTCATGAGGCAATTGAATTTCCTGATTGTTTTCTACTTTAATCTGATTTTCAAAATTGGTGTAAAATTTAGGAATAGAGTCCGAAAGCATTAATTTTTGAATGATTCTGGTTTTTTCCAAATCCAGACTTTGATCCACTTCCTGATAAATCTGGGTTTTTAAAATGAAATAAAAAATAAAGCCCCCTATTGCAAAAGTGAAGAGAGAAAATATAAGTAAGAGATAAAAGTTTTTAACCAGAAGTCTCATAGCGATGTAAATTTATACCCCATACCATAAACCGTACGGATATAATCAATAGTTGATTTTTCAAGAATTTTCTTGCGTAAATTTTTGATGTGCGAATATATAAAATCAAAAGAATCCTGCATATCCATTTCGTCGCCCCACAAATGCTCGGCCAATGATTCTTTTGTTAAAATCCGGTCTTTATTAGCTATGAAAAACAACAGAAGTTCATATTCTTTACGGGTTAAAAGAATCATTTGATTGTTTACAAAAACTTCCGCCGAATCAGGAATAATTTTTATTTCGTTTACAATAATTTCTTTTTTTCCTTCAAAAGATTTTCGCCGAATGATAGATTTAATCCTTGCATTCAACTCTGATAAATGGAAAGGCTTGGTAAGATAATCATCAGCGCCCAAATCGAGCCCCAAAATTTTATCATCTACCGAACTTCGTGCAGAAATAATAATGATTCCGGTTCGATTCCCAATGTTTTTTAGTTCTTTTATAATATTGAGTCCGTTGCCATCAGGCAAGGTAATATCAACAATAACACAATCGTAATGATAAAGATTGATTTTTTCCTGAGCCATATCAAAGGTAATGGCAGCTTCGCAGATAAAACCTTCCTTTTCAAAAAAATCAGATATAGATTCTGACAAAAACTTCTCATCTTCTATAATTAGCAGCTTCATTTCAATTTCTTTAAAACATCAATTTTTTGTAACGAAAATTTGAAGCAAATAATATGGTTTTCGTTATTTTCTTTTTTGATTTTTATGGAAGCTCCTGCCTTGTCGTTTTTTTGTTGGCGCATATTCTGGTGATGCCCCAAATTGAGAAGGCACAATGCTTTTATAAATTGGCTGTCCCAATAATTTTTCAATATCAGCAAACTTCAGTTGTTCTTTTTCATTAATAAAAGTAATGGCCACACCATCTGATTCGGCTCTGGCGGTTCTTCCAATACGATGGATATAATCTTCCCCGTCGTTAGGTACATCATAATTAATAATCAGGTCGATATCTTCTACATCTATACCTCTCGAAACAATATCAGTAGCCACCAAAACTGTTGTTTTATGGTTTCTAAAATCCAGCATCACTTCTTCACGCGTTTTCTGATCAAGGTCTGAGTGTATTTCAGCTACTTTTATACCTGAATGTTTTAATTCACGACTGAGTTGTTTTGTTGCACTTTTAGTTGAGCAAAAAATCAGCACACTCTTAATATTCTTTGAATCTAAGGTATGAATAGTTAGTGGAATTTTCTGATTATCATATACACAATAAGCTACTTGTAAAATTTTCTCAGCAGGTTTTGAGATAGAAATATTAACCTCTTTCGGATCAACCAAAGTTTTGCGTGCCAGAACTCCGATATCCTTAGGCATGGTAGCAGCAAACATTAAATTTTGTCGCTTTACAGGCAAATAACTCACAATTTTCATAATGTCGTCATAAAAACCCATATCCAACATCCTATCAGCCTCATCCAATATTAAATACTTTAGCTCAGCAATATTAACATACCCCTGATTCAAATGTGCAATGATACGCCCTGGAGTGCATATAACCACATCAGCACCACCAACTAATGCTTGTTTTTCCCTTTCAAAAGTAGCACCATCAGTCCCCCCATAAATTGCAATTGAACTTACCGATGTAAAATAAGAAAACCCCTGCATTTGCTGATCAATCTGAACCGCCAATTCTCGC
This sequence comes from uncultured Bacteroidales bacterium, assembly GCA_964473775.1. Lineage (GTDB taxonomy): Bacteria > Bacteroidota > Bacteroidia > Bacteroidales > CAIWKO01 > CAIWKO01. Next base: position 3,835 of record CAYYQJ010000050.1, read on the forward strand.
GTTGGCACAATCACCATAGCTTTGATACCATTGCCTGGTTCGGCAATCAGAATTTTATTGATAATTGGTAATAAAAATGCAGCCGTCTTCCCTGTACCTGTTTGTGCAGAACCAAGTAAATCATGTCCCTGCATGATTAATGGGATAGCTTGTTGTTGTATTGGCGTGGCTTCCGTGTAGCCTATAGCTTCGATACTTTCCAAAAGTCGATCATCGAAACCAAATTCATTAAATTTCAAGAGATGTTTTGTTGCAAAGATAATATAAAATCACTGTTGTCAGGTAAAAAAGGAAAAAACCAATTGAACCACTTCAATATCAAAACTTTTACTATACACCCCATGCCTTTCCGGCAGGCAGGTCTAACAAATCATTAAAAAGCACCAAAATTACGACTTTATTCAAAAATAAAATTTATCCAGACAACAGTTATTTTGAATACCAAATAATGCTTAACGGCGTTTAATCTTAAATAATCAGAAATTGAAAAACTACACAAAATCAGTACATTTAACAATCTAAACAATTAATAATTAAGCGTGTATCATTATTTTTTCATGATTATAATTCGAAAAGATACGTTCACAAACCCCCATTATTAATTTCAATAAAAGCGCTTATACCGTTCGTAAAAGTTATTATACCGTCCGTAAAAGTTCTTATACCGTTCGTAAAAGTTCGTATACCATTCGTAAAAGTTCGTATACCGTTCGTAAAAGTTATTATACCGTTCGTACAATAAATTATACCGAGAGCAAAACCTATTATAGCTTCAGTAACACCTATTATAGAGTTGAGCTAAAAGTGATTTACTTTTAAGCAAACAGAAAGGAAGTAAAAGAATTCATTGTTACAAATAACCTTAAATTAGACGTATATATCAAAAAAAGTACCATTCCTAGGTTATTAAATTTGATATTTTTTCAAACAATTGATCCATTCTATAGGGTTTCACTATATAATCGTCACAACCGGCCTCTAAAGCTCTTTGAATATCATCTTCAAAAACATAAGCTGTTATTGCAATAATCGGAATGGTAGATTCTGTTGCCCTAATAATCCTCGTGGCCTCAAATCCAGACATTATAGGCATATTTAAATCCATAAGAATTAAATCATAACTCTTGTTATTATTGAATAAATCAACAGCATTCTGACCATTTACAGCCCTTGTAAGCTTATGTTTCGAATTACTAAACAAGTATTCTATAAACATGTAGTTAATATTGTTGTCTTCAGCAACAAGAATATTTAATACTTTACTTAAGTTATTTACAGTCATATTTGAGCTATTTGTATTATTATTAGTTATTTCGTCTAAAGGGAAATATGGAACATCAAAGAAGAAATGAGTATTTTTATTTACTTCAGATTCAAACCATATATTGCCTCCTAAAATTTCAATAAGTCCTTTACTTATGGATAATCCCAATCCGGCACCTTCATAATTTCTTGTAATTGAATTGTCGGCTTGAGTGAACCGATTAAAAATTTCTTTATGAAACTCTTTAGGAATTCCTATTCCAGTGTCTTTAACATAGAATTCTATCTCGTCTTCTTTTATTAAGTATCCGAAATTTATATCGCCTTTTTCAGTAAATTTAATTGAATTACTTATAAGGTTCACAAAAATCTGATAAATCTTCTTTCTATCAGAATATATTATACTATCATTATCTGAAAGTGCTACGTTGTATGAAATCAAAATGCTTTTTCCTTTAGAATACAATTTGAAAAAATTATAGATGTCTTTAAAAAGGCTGTTCAGGTTAAATGCAGTATTTTTCACTTCAACCTGCCCTGTTTCAATTTTCGACAAATCAAGGATATTATTTACCAATTCAATTAAACGATTGCTACTTTCCTCAACAACACCTGCAATTTCCTTTTTTTTATCTTCTGGAAAATCATTTTGAGAAAGTAGCTGAGAAAAGCTTACTATTCCTTGCAAGGGAGTTTTGATTTCGTGGGACATATTAACTAAAAAGGCAGTTTTTAGTTTGTCAGAACCTTCAGCTTTTTCAAGAGCTTTTTTTAATTCCTCGTTAGATTTCTCAATTTCTTTTTGATGCAGAATTTGTTGAGATTCATCAGTCGCAATGATAACATAACCAATACCTTTATTATCTCCTCTTGCGAAATGAGATGCACTTAAGGTGACAGGAATAACTTCTCTGTATTTTGTGATTAATCTGATGGTTGTTTTGTTAAACTTATTATCAACCAACTTATCAAATGGAATTTGCTGCTCAATAATAAGTTGAATATTCTCTCTTAGTATTTCTTTGTCCTCATATTTAAGAACTTTAGAAGTAGCAATATTTACAAAATTAATGAACCCGAAATTATCAGTAACTATAATAATATCTTCAATGGAATTAAAAATATCCTCCAGATATCCTTTTGTAACGGTAGAGTGATTTAATTCGTCTCCTAGGTTATTAATACTTGTATAAAGACCATTTATTAAATCATCAATTTCAGTTGCAATAACAAGTTGATCACTATAATTATGCAAAGCATAATTCAATAAAACATCATTGGCCGAATCAATTAGTATTTCCAGTTCTTGTCTATTAAAGTATTTTTTGGCTATCAGTTTTTTCAATTTGATAAAATTAGAATTCTTCTCAAGAAACAAAATATCTTCTCCTCGCGAAACCATTTTCTTTTTCTTATCCAGCAGAGAATAAATACTCTTAAGAAGCGAATTTAGTATTTCTTTATTATTCTCCATAATTCATTTCACTAATGTTTCATTATATTTTTTATCTAAAGCACAATTCAAATATCAATTGCGAAAGTAATAATTTACCAGCATCAAACAGTAAAACAAACAAAAAAAAATTCTATCCTTAGTTTCTAAAAATTAATAAGTATGACCTACAAAGAATTAAATGCATAGTGTCTCAATAAATTATTCTTGGCAAAATGCTTAATTATCAATCATTAAAATTATTATACTTAATAGGAAGACTATTCAATTTTTCAGATCCAAATTGCAAAATTATCTACTAAGTAGTAACAAATTTTTGTACCCATCTAATAGCATCCTCTTTTTTTGTAAATACTTTTGTAGGGGCAGGTCTTTTATTTATTGCTGTGAAAAAATTAATCATTATTTGCTGAACCTTTGAATTTATTATAATCCCCACAGCTTTTACACCAATTGCTGCGTCAAATTCCGACATTCTCTGCCTAGCTTCACGCGTACTGGTTTTTACAGCTCTCATATCTGAAATAAGGGGAAAAGACTCACCTTTAATTAATTCTATTTTTCTTTTAATCCCACGATCTGCAATTTCATAAGTCCCATGTTCACAATAAAAATCAATAAACATGATTCCGTCCGTTATTAGGATACTAAAGTCTTCGTCAAAGTAATGGCACATAATAATAAATTAGGAAACAAAATTACAAAATAAAAATGAATAATAGATTTTTAGTAATTTTTATTATTTTTGCACAATGGCAAAAACTTCAAACTACGAGACATTAATCCGCACTGTGAACGAGAGTTCCAGTTTAGGATTCAGCAGAGGTCTGGGTGCATTATTCACAGAAGATGATGTATTAAACGGCAGACAAATAACTCTTAAAGGCAACAAGGTTATTAACTTCGGATCATGTGGATATCTTGGGCTTGAATTGGACCCAAGATTAAAAGAAGCTGCTATTGAAGCAGTGAAAAAGTATGGAACTTTATATGCAAGTTCCCGAACTTACGTATCAACTGGGAATTATCTGGAGCTTGAGGAACTGTTAGCAAAAATTTTTAATGGGCATATAGTTTTAACAACCAATTGTTCACTTGGTCATCATTCTGTTATGCCAATTATTATTGGTCCAAACGATATGGTTATTTACGACCAGCAGGCTCACATGAGTATGCATGATTTGCAGTATAAACTCAAATTTTTTGGAACAGAAATTTCTTTACTAAGACATAATCGTCTCGATGATCTAGAGCAAAAAGTGTCGGAGTTAAAAAGTAAATACGAAAAAATTTGGTATGTTGTTGATGGTGTTTTTTCTATGTTTGGCGATTTGCCGAATACAAAAGAGCTTATCAAATTGCTTAATAGACATAAAAACTTATACCTTTATGTTGATGACGCGCATGGTATGAGCTGGGCAGGCCCCAATGGTGCCGGATATACGTTGAGCCAAACCGAACAGCATCCTAAAATGGTTATTGGAACTTCCATTGCCAAAGGATTTGGTGCATGTGGAGGTGTATTTATTTTTAAAGAAAAAGAATGGAGAGATAAAGTGAAAGGATGGGGAGGCCCATTAACTTATTCAGGACCACAGGAACCTGCAACCATTGCCGCTGCAATTGCCTCAGCTAAAATACATCTTACAGATGAAATTTATGAAATGCAACAAGCTTTACAAGAGAAGATTTCTTTTACAAACCACATTATAGAACATTATAAATTACCGTTGGTTTCAAATTCAAATAGTCCAATATTTTTTATAGGAGTGGGTATGCAAAGAGTAGCCTACAATTTGGGGAGAAGAGTTCTCGATGATGGTTTTTACACTAATATTTCCGTTTACCCTGCTGTTCCTGAAACCTGTTGTGGCATGAGATTTACTGTTACCAACCATCTTACTTTTGAGGACATTGAAAACCTTGCTAAAACTGTTGCTCATCATATGCCTAAAGTTCTTAAAGAAGAAGAACGGAGTATGCAAGATATTTATCGCGCATTCCGTAAGTTTGGAGATATTGAAAAACGATTAGGTAGCGCAGAAGCTTACATTGCCCCAACGGTTCATTCTGAAAAAGATGATCTTATACTAAAGATTCACCATTCAATTAAAGAAATTGACAAATCATTATGGAACAATTTTTTTGGAGATAGGGGTGCTTATGATTATGATGTACTTTCGTTATTTGAGGAAGTATTCAGCAACAATTCTGCAAAGCAAGATAACTGGAAGTTTTTTTATTATCTCGTAGAAGAAAATGGCAAAGTTATTCTTGCAACTTTTTTTACTTCTTCTTTATCAAAAGATGATATGTTTGCCTCAGCAAAAGTTTCTGCAAAAGTTGAAGAACTCCGAAAAGCTGATCCCTATCATTTTACATCCACGCATTTTATGATGGGTTCATTGCTTACTAATGGAGACCATCTTTATATTGAACGCGAAAATCCTTCATGGAAAAAAGCATTTTTAAAACTTCTTAATGAGGTTTGGAAAGAATTTAATAATCAAAAAGCCAGCATGCTTCTTTTAAGAGATTTTTTTGCTCCTGATGATGAATTAAAAGTTTTCCTAATGGATCAAGGATTTATTAAATTGGATATTTTTGAAAACAATGTTATTACAGACTTGAAAGATCTGTCGTTTGAGGAATATTGGAGAACAAAGCTGAACAAAGGCCGGAGACATAAATTGAAAAGTGAAGTATTAGAGAACATCGAAGATTTCGAGTTAAAGATTAATCAGTATGAGGAATCTCAATTAGAAGATTTTTACCAAATGTACTTAAATGTAAAAAGAAAGGGATTAATTTTAAATACTTTCGATTTACCATCTAAACTTTTTAAAGAAATTTCAAAAACTAAGAACTGGGATATTGTTACTGTAGTGTATAAACCAGAAAACAGAGTGGTTAGCATGGGTATTTGTTATAAATCCGAAAAGAATTATAGCTATATGATTTTTGGGATTGACAACAACATTGATCCATCATTCAGTGTTTATAAGAAAGCAATATTATTTGTTGTTAAGCGAGCTTTAGAGTTAAACGTGGAGAATTTGTTTTTAGGAATAACTACAAATGAAACCAAACAAAAATTCGGCACATCCCTTATTAAACAGATGGGTTTCGTTCAGGTGAAGGATCATTTTAACCAAGATTATCTTAATAGTCTGGAATAGAAATGTAAGAAATAGGCGAAAAAAACCTGGAAGCCTTTTTGCAATTTATTATAGGGCAAACGCCTTCAATAATATAAATTGAAGGCGTTTGCAATTCACTATTCCATACTCCCTATTACTTACCTTTAGGTTTATATTTTTCTGCCTGACTCATATAATCCTGAGCCTTTTGTTTATCACCCATAATAAAATAAGTCTGTGCAATATTCATATAAAGTTCGTACTTCTCAGGTTTGATTTTCAGAGCCTTTTGGAAATATCCCAGCGACTTATTAAAATCTTTTTTAATTCCATAAACAATACCAATATTTTCAAGGGCCGAGGCATCATCGCCATTAATAGCCAAGGCTTTTAAAAGATACTCTTCTGATTTATCAATCTGATTAAAATTTTGTCCGTAAATTTCACCTAATTTACTCAAAGCATCCCCATAATCGGGTTTAATTTGCAGTGCTTTATTCAAACAAATTACTGCTGAATCAAATTGATGTAAGCCCCGATACGCAATTCCCAATCCGAAATAATTTTCTGGAACATCAGGCTTGTATTGTAGCAACAATTTGTAATTAATCACAGCTTCTTTAAATTGTTCTTTTTTATTAGTCACCTGAGCCAGATAAAGCAGATTGTTTAATGCATGAGGATGTTTTGAATTAATTTTCAAACAATTGATATAGCACAAACGGCTGTTGGCATAATCTTCCATTTTTATATCGGCATTGCCCAACAAATTCCATGCATTCAGGTTGTTCGGATAAAGTTCTACAGCTTTTTGCAAATATCCTATCGCCTGCTGCACATACATTCTTTTCTGAATATCATTATTTGTAGAATCGGCTTTTTCAAGCAATTTGCCTCCTGCTGATGTGTTGCATTTTGTACTGTTGGTTGAAACCTGAACATCAGTTGTAAACAAAGTCAGATCGTCCATCCAAACACGGTTTCTGCTTAGGGTCTTTAAAGAATATCCTGATAAAATAACAATCAAAATTATCACGGCCAGGTTTTTATAAGTTTCTTTATTCTTGATTTTTTCTTTTAAATAAACCGAAATAAACCAAGCCAGTATCATACAAAAACCCAACAATGCAGTAAACATAAAACGCTCGTTCATGAAGGTCCCAATATTGAAAACCAGATTCGAAACTATAGAAAATGTAATAAAGAAAAACAATATTCCAAATCCGGGAATGGTTTTACTTTTGAATTTCCATAAAGCAAAAATCAGTAAAGTTCCGAAAATAAGAACAGCTAATATTGCCCTGAAATCACCAAATCCAATAATTGGTAGATCGGAAGAGCACACGTCTGAACTCCAGTCACCTGAAGCTAT
>CAYYQJ010000051.1:0-11021 GCA_964473775.1 uncultured Bacteroidales bacterium
AGATAGCTTCAGGTGACTGGAGTTCAGACGTGTGCTCTTCCGATCTATCCATTTAACGCCCAAAGAACATTGCCATTTGCATCATATTTTGCAAGAAAAGGATTATAAACGTCTCCACCACCATTACCATTGTAAATAACATTTGTACCAAAATCAATTGTGGGACTTTTAAACGCTCCTGCTATATAAATATTTCCATTAACATCTGTGGCAATAGCACGTCCTTCATCATCGAATCCATTTCCTGGGTTTTTTGCCCATAGACAGGTTGGCGCCTGTGCATAGGCTGTAACAAAAATCATCATTAATACTGATGTTAGAATAATTTGTAATTGTGCTTTCATTGTTTTCAAATTATGTTTTCAACATTCACTTCTTTTTTCCCCTTTGTAGCTGATGTAAGGTTTATGCAATTTAAAATAGCAGTGATGTAGTATTTTTACCGCCCATCCGTTTTCCACCTTATTATTTTTATTTTCTTCAACAAACATACGAAAAAAAATCCACATACCCATCAAATCATTTTACTTCGTACATTTTTCAATGTTTTTTCTTTCCTCTCTCCCCCTTTCCCCATTCCTCTCAAAAAATTTGTAGGATTATGAGCTTGTTGCCCCTTTTTATGAAGTCTGCCATAGTTCTACGGAAGTCTGTCATTGTTCTTGAGAAGTCAGACATTGTTCTTGAGAAGATGGTCTATGTTCTTGAGAAGTCTGCCATTGTTCTCAGGAAGTCTGCCATTGTTCTTGAGAAGTCTACCATTGTTCTTGAGAAGTCTGCCAATGTTCTCGAGAAGTCAGACATTGTTCTTTAAAAGATTGTCATTGTTCTCGTGAAGTCAGACATTGTTCTTGAGAAGTCTGTCAATGTTCTGTGGAAGTATGCCATTCTTCGTTTTCTATGTGTATATAGGGCTAAATATTAGTATTATAAAAAAAACTGACCGCTTCCCGAAAAGAAGCGGTCAGTTTAAGTTTCAATTTTTTTGGTTTGAAGGCTGCTTAAATTCCTACCTGAAAAATTGGGTCCGACCAATTGTAAGGGTCAGAACCTATAGCATAAGATGGTTTGCTGATGCCGGCCGATTGTTGCAGGCTTCCATCCTGTGTTTCCAGATTTGGAGCCTTGGTTTTTGTGTTCTTTTTAGGAACGGGCATAACCGTAGCTTCTACAACAGCGTAAATAACCTTAGGTTGAAGACCGGTTATGATAATTTCGCATTCTCTGGTGTAAAACTCCGAAATAAATTTTTCGGGTATTACACCTTTTTCGTCAGTGATACCGATTTTCCATATATAACTCCCATCACGACCTGCCGATTTAACCCTGATATGTATCCAACCCGGGCCAAATGCAACAATCTCGAAACCACGTGGATGTACACTTGGTTTGCCTTTCACCTTAAATCCGCAGCGTTCAACAACGGCAATACCTGCATTGATATCGCCCGCTGCAACAGCTACATCATTTGCAATTCCCTGAATATATAAACCGTTCTTTTTGAGGGTGCGTTTTCCTTTATTAACCAATACCCTTTCTTCTTTTGTAAGATTGGTAGAACGGTCGGTAACCCGTTTACCACTGATGGTGATGATATCGCCAGCCTGTATTTTGCTATCGACGTCGCTCACCGGCGGGTTAATAACGACAGGGTCGCCTGCAGTATGTTGACCGTTGAGTGCGTCGGCAATTTCTAAAGAAGTTTTGCCTTTGAAATCTAAATTTACCTGAATGTTGAATGAATCTGTCATAAAAATGGGTGTTTAAGTTTTTAATTAAATAAGAATTTGTATTGCAAAATTAAACTATCTGGTGATAATATATTACATCACAAGGGATTAAAGGGCTATTTTTCTGTATTAATAATAATTTATTCAGCATTGTTGCGATATTTTCTGCAATAAGATGGCTGTAAAAAAACATAATGTGGCAATTAGTCCGCTAAAACACATTTCTTACTTTATAAAAAGGCCATGATATGGCCCTACACGATACTTTTCGATAATTTCTGACTGCATTTTAGCAAAGCAGAACAGAATAGATCAATTTGAATCTGTTTGTGCTCCGAAATTTATTTTTCAGGCAGGATTCTTACAGTTTTATGAATTTCTGAAAAGATGCCACCTTGTAATTTTTCATTTCTTTCGCACTCAAAATAAATTCATCTCCAGAATTAAATGTTATTGTGCGACTGCCTTTTGCAAATGACATAACATTCGCTAAGTTCACTGCAGTTTTTTCGTCTAAACCAACTACAAACTCGCCTAATATTTCGACACAATGTTTCATTGAGTCGGTTTTTATCACCACTCTACCTTTTGGGAGATGAATAGCGGTATTGCCATTAGTAGTTGTTAAGAATAATACATCTTTACCTTCAAAATAGTCAATTTTATCACAAGAATTGACACAAAATCCGGGATTTTCTTTTTCCATCATTTCATAATAAATTAAATATTAATATTTTAGTTTTCTGGTAGTACATACATTACCGAAATCGATTGTAAAATTAATAATTAGATAGAAATCACCAAACAAATTTTAATTTAATAATATAGATTTAGGAAAATAAAAATAGTTTGAATCAGTTTTACCAATCATCTTCATGTTTTCCCCTGTAGCAAAAAGGTGGGTGGCATAGGTTTAATAGCATCAGTTTGGTGTGAAAATAAATTTGAATACGCATAATAATATATTAGTAGCAAGCCAACGAACCCTCAACTATTGAAGGGTGGAATAGCCGACAATTTTATAAAAATTTTAGCCGCCGATTATCCATCTTATCATGTGCCTGTTCATCAATAAACGGGCTTTCGCCTTTCCGTTTTTTCGCTATACATATATATTATGATGAATCCATCCCCTCCCCCCGTTGGTTTTTTTTGACTACTTTTGCAAACTTATTTAAAAAAACTAACAATGAAAATCAAACTAATCTTATTTACTATTCTGATTACATTCCTGTTTTCAGGAAAAACTAAAGCTCAAACCATCATCAATAACGGCGGTTTCGAAAACTGGGATAACCTCACATCCACCAGCATAGAACCCACCAACTGGAACTCGTTTATGACTGCCGATGCTTCGGGACTCACCGCATTGGCCAAGGCACAACGATTGAACAGAAGCACAGTGGTTCGCCCCGGAACTTCGGGTACTTACAGCGTGGTGATTTATTCAACCTCCACCATAGGCATCATTGCCAACGGAAATTTAACTACCGGAAAAATCAATATGGGAAGCACCACTCCATCAGATGCAAGCAATTATAATTTCACAAAAACCACCGATGCGCTTTTCAATCATCCGTTTACAGGTCATCCTGATTCGCTGGTGTTGTGGGTAAAATTTCATCCTGCATCCAATGGCAGCGAACAGGCAAGAGTTAATGCCGTGATTCACGATAGTTATAATTACCGCGATCCATCCACCTCTGATGCCAATTCGCCAAGCCACGTTGTAGGCATAGCTTCTTTAAATTTCCCTAAAACCAATGGCACATGGGTTAGAAAATCCATTCCGTTTACCTATCCGGGCCCTGCAAGCACCTGTGCTTATCTGTTGATTTCGCTCACCACCAATATGACCGCAGGCGGTGGCTCAGCAGGCGATAGTTTGTATGTGGATGATATGGAAATGATTTACAATCCGGTGTTAACCACAGGAATCATCAATCCGGGTTCCTACCTGGTTTCTTCAAGCACTTCGGCCCCTGTAAGTGTTCCGTTTACACTCACAGGCACCATGCACAGCGGCAATGTGGTAACGGCTCAATTATCAAATGCCTCAGGAAGTTTCGCCAGTCCCACTGTGTTAGGAACGCTGAACACAACCACCTCGGGCACCATCAATGGAAACATCCCCGCAGGAATCCCCACAGGAGGCGGATATCGCATCAGAGTGGTTTCGTCGGATTATGCGCTCACAGCCGCCGACAATGGCATCGATATTGTAATTTCGGATGTTACAGGCATGGAAACCTATAATCAATCCAACGCCAACCTCTATTTTTCGGGCAACGATTTGGTGGCCGATTTAAGAATGAATTCATCTAAAAACATTAACCTGAAAATATTTACCATCGACGGTAAAGAAGTAGAAAATTGTATGTTGGATGGCAACAAAACCACACGCAAACAAATGTTGCTTCCTGCCGGAGTTTATATGTTTATGATGAAGGATGGAGAGCAAACGATAAGCGGCAAAATTGTAAAATTATAAATCAATAGATTGAAACAAAAAGGGACACCTGTTTGGGTGTCCCTTTTTTTATGTTATATTTTTAGTTGGCTATATCTATGTCTTATCCGAAGGAGTTGGTATTCTATAAGAGAAATCACAAATAGCAAAAAACAAATCACAAGAAATTTCCAAAAAACAAAAATTCAATTATCAAAAGCGTTTGAAATTTTAAGATTGGAATTTGTTTGTTATTTGTTATTTGAACCTTGTTATTTTATTTGTTATTACAAGTAAACCAGCCATTCGAAAGATAAGAAAATGACCTCACAGCATTACTGCCCTGCATGTCTTTTCTTAAATTCTGTTACGCCCGACTCCAGGAATTTCACAAAATTATCAGCATTCAAATCGTAGGCTTTGGGATTGGCCAGTTTGGCTTTATCCGCATCCTGTTTTTCTTTCATGGTGATAAAAGGGTCGATCAACACATAGTAAGGCTGTGCATTGGCTGTGAAAAAATACACCTGAAAATCGGCAAACTTTTTACCAATGGTTTTTTTCACTTCGTTATCGTATTTTGAAGTTACCCAGTCTTTTTCGTCCATCTCTTTTTTATCGTCCACATAAAGGGTAACAATCACATAATCGTTTTTCAATATTTTCAACACCCGAGGGTCGCTCCAAACATTGGCTTCCATTTGACGACAATTTACGCAACCATGTCCCGTAAAATCAATGAATATGGGTTTATTCATTTTCTTTGCACAGGCCACGCCCTGCTCGAAATCGAAATATCCTTTCAGGCTGTGAGGCAGACTTAAAAAATCACCGTATTTAGGACTTTCGCACAGTTCGTTCTTATCAGGAGCTGTACCGCCTCCGTTTTCGGTAACAATACGATTGATATCAAAATCAAGAGATTGCTGAGGAGGCATGTATCCCGATAATATTTTCAGCGGCGCACCAAACATGCCCGGAATCATATAAACCACAAAAGCAAAGGTAACGATGGCCAACATCAACCTTCCTACACCAATATGCTTTACTTCACTATCGTGTGCAAATTTTAATTTGCCTAACAAATAGAAACCCATCAAAGCAAAAATAACAATCCAAAGGGCCAGATACACCTCGCGGTCGAGAAGACCCCAATGATAGGTTTGGTCGGCAATGGATAAAAATTTCAGTCCGAAAGCTACTTCAAGAAAACCCAACACCACTTTAACCGAATTGAGCCAGCCACCCCCTTTAGGCAAACGGTTGAGTAATGAAGGGAAAAAGGCAAAAAACGTAAATGGCAATGCAAAGGCTATTGAAAAACCCAACATACCAACGATAGGTTGGATTACCTGCCCTTGTGCAGATTTGATGAGTATAAAACTCACAACCGGCCCGGTACACGAAAAAGAAACCAACACCAATGTAAATGCCACAAAAAATGAACCTAATATGCCTCCTTTATCTCCCTGCTCATTCGCTTTGTTGACTATCCATGAGGGTAGGGTAATTTCAAACATCCCAAAAAAGGAGGCTGCAAATATTATAAAAATAAGAAAGAACAACACATTTGGAAACCAATGTGTACTTAAGAAATTGGCGAAATTAACACCCAAAGTAACTGCTACAAGTGTGCCGATTGCTGTATAAATTAATATTATGGATAATCCGAATATAAGAGCATTGAAAATACCCTTTGAGCGCGAACCACCTTCATGCATAAAAAATGCTACGGTCATAGGTATCATTGGAAAAACACATGGAGTGATTAGTGCCCATAATCCTGCAACAAAAGCTAGTAAAAATAAGCCCCAAAGACCATTTTTCTCAATATCTTCAGGAGAAACACCTACGCTAGCGTTTTTAGTAGTGTCGGCAGCCTTATTTATTAATGAGTCCTTTTTTTTTACAGCGGATGAATCTTTTGCCACCGTATCGGCAGGTTTTACGGCAGGCTCAACACTTCCTGTAGCAGGGTCAACATTTACATTAAAAGAAACATCCTCCGGAGGCAAACAACTTACATCGTTGCAACACATAAAATTCAAGGTGCCTTTCACCGCAAAAGGTTTATCAGTAAGCGTTTTGATTTTCATTTTGAAAACCGCCTTACTTGCAAAAAACTTCAACACCATATTAAAATTGGGGTCGTTTTGCACTTTAGGCTTTGGCTCTGTAATTTTGCCTTCACGCTTGTAGTTCTTACTTTTATCGAATTCGAAAGTTGTGGCCACAGGTCCACCGTCAGGAATATTCTGCGAATACAGATGCCAGCCTTTATCGATGGTAGCTGTAAAAATGATTTCGGCTTCTGCAGCCCCTGTTATTTTGTAAGAGAATGACCATTTTACAGGTTTAAATATCTGAGCATTTACCAAAGAAACGCTAAACAGGAAAAGGGTTAAAAGAAGGATTTTTTTAATAGAATTCATGGAATATCTTTTGATTTTTACTCACCTAAACTATCAGACTGTCGGTTTGCAGTCAATTAATCAGACAAAAATACAAATATTATAACTTCTCAATCATAAAAATATTGTTGGTCTTGCTTCTTATTTTATATCGTTCGTCGATGCGGTGCCCCACCACCCAAACGATTTCGCCGCACGAAATCAACAACCAGGTGTTTGATTTTTCGTGTATCGAAAGTTTGTTATCAATAAAAAAGTCGCTGATTTTTTTTGGAGTTTTCATTCCCAGTGGATAAAAATAATCTCCTTCTTTCCAGGGTCGCATAATCAAGGGAAACGTCAGCCTGTCTAAATCGACCATGGCAATATCCTCTCCCTGATTCAAAACCATATCGTCGGTTTTAACCAATTCCTTAAATCTCAATTCTAAAGGGAATGACATTTCAGTGGTCCCCTGAGGGATTAAAAATTCTAAATTTTGGCCCATTTTATTTTGTTTTCTGTAAATTATTAAATGTTCTCTATCGCGTAAAAGCGTGTGTGTTGTTGAGTGAAATTCTTTACCCGGAATTCCATCGAGGTTTCTGATGATATCAGCACAAGTGGCGCGGTTGAAACCATATTCATTGATAAGTTCAAATAAATAATGCACACCCGGCTCAAGGGTTTTGAGTTCTTTGATTTCAATTTTAATCAAATCTTCTTTATCGCATTTCTTCAGATAAAGCTGCTGAATATGCTTTTTATAAATGATTTCAGTGTTTTTCAGGTTCTGAATGCTCTGAGTAATGGTATCTCGGTAAGCAGGATTTAAATCGCCAAGCAAATGAAACAAATGATGCCTTATTTTGTTCCGTAGATATTTATCGCTTTGATTGGAAGAATCGTTTCGGAAACCGATTTTATTTTCAACTGCGTATTCTTCAATCTCTTTTCGTCCGGTAAAAAGCATGGGACGAATGATGTGGTTTTGTTTTAAAGGGATGCCGGCCAATCCGGTGATGCCTGTTCCGCGCAGGAGATTGATGAAAAAAGTTTCAATCTGATCGTCCAGATGATGTGCGGTGGCAATGCAGTTGATTTTATTTGCCAAACGGATTTCTTCAAACCAGACATATCGCAATTCGCGGGCCGCTTGTTGAACAGAAATCTTTTGTTCAGCAACAAATGATGTGGTATCAAACTTCTTACTAAAAAAAGGTTTCTTAAAAATCTGAGTAGTCAGATGCTTCACAAACTGTTCGTCTTCGTCTGATTCTGCTCCACGTAAACTGAAATTGCAATGTGCTACCGAGAAATCAAAGCCTGCCTGAAAAAACAAATAAGCCATCACCATCGAATCAATACCTCCGCTAACCGTAAGTAACACCTTGTCGGTTTTCCGGCAAAGATGGTTTTCGGCGATAAAAGCATTGAATTTATTGAGCATGTGATTTGGTATCTGGTATTTGGTATCTGATATCCGGATGTAATCCGTAAATGACTATAATTTTATGATTTCAAATCGGTTATTAATCGCTTTTTCTTCGTTTGTGGTGTTGTTATTTAAAGGAGATGCCTGTCCTTTTCCTTCGGCGGTAATAATATCTTTATTTACTTCAAACACTTCGACCAATACTTTCATAATTGCATCGGCTCTTTTTTTAGATAAAGTCAGATTGGCAGTTTCGCTTCCATCATTATCGGTATATCCCACAATTTTAAATTTGGTGTCATGAGTATCGTTTATCACAAAAGCAATATCTTTTATGGCAGTGTAAGATTCTGAAGTGATGGTATCCGAACCGGGGATAAAGGTAACAGCATTGGTGGCGAATTTTCCAAGCTTTTTCATTTTTGCAGCATTGTCGGCTATGCCTGTTTCAACACTCAAGTTGCTTATTAACAAAGAAAAATTGGAGTTTATACCATTGCAGAAAAAAGAAATTCTATCCATAGGCGGAACACCTTCAGGAAGAACATTAGGTAAATCAATCACCTTAAACTGATTGATATAAAGTCTTACAGTATCTTTTTTGATTGCAATACTGATATGCACTTTCTTGTTTAAGTTCTTAGCCAATTCATCGGTAGGCACTTCATAGTTTGTAGTGGAAAAATCACCGTTTTTCCAGTTAAATACACTCACACTTTCTCCAATAAATCTGAAACTGAATCCTCCGTTTCCTGGCACATAATCTCCCAAAGTTTCATCACGTTTTTGAGAATGAAAATAAACCTGTATCTCTGAATTATCATTTTTTGCTTTCTTACCTACATTGGCAATCATGTCAAATTCAATGGTAGTATTGGTTCCAAATAAAAGCACACCATCAGTAGAAGTGGTGCTACCCAGATTCAATCTGAACCAGTTTCCTGAGTATTCATTTAATTTTTCAATCTGACCGGGACTATTGCTTAGCCAATTGGCAGGAAATTTATTCAGGGTATCATGAGTGAAATCATTATAATAAACAATTTTCTCACCGCGGATAAAATCAAATTTACTATAATCGGCAAACGACTTTTCAGTTTGAGCAATTCCCAAAAACCTGCTGACGAATAAAATAATGCCAAAAGCGATAAACTTTTTCATAATAAAATAATTTGCTGCAAAAGTACGAATTCGGGCGCATACCACCAAATATTCAGAGTTATAGACAACATCATGCATGAAAAATCGTGAGGTAGAATGATTTTCATAAGCAAAAAAAAAGCACATCAACTGATGTGCTTCCTGTGGCAACGACTGGAATTGAACCAGTGACACAAGGATTTTCAGTCCTCTGCTCTACCAACTGAGCTACGTCGCCTCCTGTAAAAGGAATGCAAAAGTAGTTATTATTTTGATATGGCAAAAAAAATCACAAAAAAAATCACAAAAAACTAAACCCATCGTTATTTCTGATGCTGGTGGAATTATAATGTGTATTTTTACAAATCCATGATTTCAATCAGGGATAATAAATTAACAACAATGTTTTTAGATAGTTTTTTCGAAGATTCGGCAATAAAATATCCTGAAGCAACTGCCATTGAAAACGGCGATGCCATTTATGCATATCGCGAAGTTGATGAAATTTCAAATCAATTGTCACATTTTCTTCATGAGAAGGGAATTGGCATAGAAGACAAGGTGATTATTCTTTTGCCCCGTTGTGCTGAAGTTCCTATTATGATGCTTGGAGTGTTGAAAGCAGGTGCTGCTTATATCCCTCTTGATCCGGAGATACCCGCCGACCGTGTCAACTTTATTATGGAAGATTCCGGGGCAAAACTCATCATCACCGCCAATCAGATATTGGAACGTTTTGCTTCACAAATCGACCATCAACCCATCTTCAACCTCGATACCCAATTCCGCGAACTGGATAATTATCCGATAATAAAACCTGTTGTTTGTGGACGTACAGAAAACAACCTTTGCTATATCATTTACACCTCAGGCACCACTGGCAAACCCAAAGGCGTATTGCTCGAACACCGCAATGTGGTGAATTACATACATGGTGCTCAAAAAATATATCCAATCAATCACCACGACCGTGCTTTGCAGGGTTTTTCTGTTTCTTTTGATGCTTCGGTAGAAGAAATCTGGGTTCCCTTTTCGGTGGGAGCTACTCTGGTTATCGGGACGTTCGAAATTATGCGTTCAGGCGACAGATTTTCTTCACTGCTCAACAAGCTTGGCATCACTTTTCTTTCATGTACTCCTACCTTGCTTTCGATGGTGAAAGAAGATATTCCGAAATTGAAAATCCTTATCTTCGGTGGTGAGGTATGTACTCGGGATATTGCCAACCGTTGGTGCAAACCCGAAAGATTGGTTTATAATACTTACGGACCCACTGAGGCAGCTGTAATTGCCACCTATTCTGTATTGAAAGCAGATGAAGAGGTAACCATAGGGAAACCTCTACCTGGTTACGAGGTTTTAATTGTCAATTCAAAGATGGAGGCTGTGGGCGAAGGAGAATCAGGTCAGATTCTGATTGGTGGAACAAGTGTGGCAAGAGGCTATCTAAACCGCGACGACCTTACAGTTAAAAAGTTTATTGAAACCGATTGTTTCAAACCCGGAACCAACGAACGCTATTATCTCACAGGCGACCTCGGACGTTACGCTGCCAATGGCGATATTATTTTTATGGGCCGCGACGACGAACAAGTGAAAGTGCGTGGTTTCCGTGTAGAACTTTCAGAAATCGAATGGCTGATTATGTCGTGCAGAGGCGTACAAGCTACTGCTGTTAAACTGGATGATACCACCCAACAACTGTCAGCTTATGTGGTATTACGTAGCAATGAAACCATAAACCGCGACGAAATTGCCGGCCTGCTTCGTCTCAAATTACCTTATTACATGATACCTTCTACCCTCGATATTGTGGACGCCCTTCCCATGACATCCAGCCAGAAGATTGACCGCAAACGATTGCCTCCGCCTGCCAC
>CAYYQJ010000052.1:0-10976 GCA_964473775.1 uncultured Bacteroidales bacterium
GATTGTTTCAGTAGCTTTATTAACAGATTGTATTGCTGTAAAGTACCCATAAATATCAAACCGGGTATATACACCTTTTTGGAGGTAGTTGCTTTTTTTATAGCAGGTTGGTTTGGCTGCTTTTTACGATTTGGGTCTCGTTTTTGAGGATTTTCATTCTCCAATGAGACCGGATGTTTTGGTGCCATTTTCTTTAAAATTTAAGATAGCAAAGATATGAAAATAATTGTAATGGTGAAATAATTTTGAAAGATTTAATCAAAAATTAACTGATTGAGGGGGTGAAATAAGTTTTTTTTTCAACATGTTCTGTATTAGAACAAAAAATTATTAATTTTGGCATAGCATTTTTGCAAAGAAAAATAATGACACAACAATATATTTTTGGCGATAAATATTTTAATCAAAGGCTGATTGATTTCAGCATTGATTAACCATTATATTTTATAAAACTCAATAAAATTCGAGACCATGAAATCATTTTTTATATTTTGTATAATAGTAGTCCTAAATATAATCTCTATAAAAGTCTTTGCACAATGGACTCAAAAAGCAAATTTTGCCGGCACACCCAGATTTGCTGCTGTAGGTTTTAATATTGGAAATAAAGGATATATTGGAACAAGGGAAGATAGTATTTCTTATAAAAGTGATTTTTGGGAATACGATCCCGCTTACGATATTTGGACACAGAAATCAAATTATCCTGCAACAGAAAGACGTGAAGCAGTTGGATTTGCGATATCTAATAAAGGTTATTTGGGAACGGGATGGAATGGGAGCTCGCACTACAAAACTTTTAAAGAATATAATCCTTTGTCTAATACTTGGTCATCCAAGGCTTATTTTGGGGGTGATGCCCGAAGATTGTCTGTTGGTTTTACAATAGGTACAAAAGCCTACATTGGAACTGGATATAGTGGTGCATATTACTACAATGATTTTTGGGAGTATGATCCTGTATCAGACACATGGACTCAAAAAGCTAATGTTCCGGGGTTGGAACGTTGTGATGCAGTAGGATTCTCAATAGGTTCAAAA
This sequence comes from uncultured Bacteroidales bacterium, assembly GCA_964473775.1. Classification (GTDB taxonomy): domain Bacteria; phylum Bacteroidota; class Bacteroidia; order Bacteroidales; family CAIWKO01; genus CAIWKO01. Next base: position 1,042 of record CAYYQJ010000052.1, read on the forward strand.
GGTTATATCGGAACAGGTGACGGGCTAAATGGATTTCCTGAATATTTTGATGATTTTTGGGAGTATGATCCTACATTAGATACATGGACACAAAAAGCTAATTTTGCAGGTGGAGTAAGATCTAGTGCTGTTGGATTTTCAATAGGTTCTAAAGGATATATCGGAACAGGACAAATGGGTTCATCATTAATGAATGATTTATGGGAATACGACCCTGTTGCAGATAGCTGGACACAATTAATTGATTTCCCTGGTGTTCCACGGTATTGCGCTGTCGGATTTTCTATTGGGTCAAAAGGATATATTGGAACAGGTCTTAGCAATACATCCAATTTAAATGACTTTTGGGAATTTAATCCTTTATCGGTTAATATTCAGAAAACACAAAAAACATTGCAATTAAATATATTCCCTAATCCTGCAATAGATTGGATTCAAATAATGTCATCAAATCCTGTAAGTATAGAAATAATAAATGCCTATGGAAAAATTGTTCAATTATTAGACAAAGTAAATACAAAATTCAACCTGAATATTAGTAATTTGGCAAAAGGAATTTATTTTATTAAAGCTAATATTGACAATGATTATATTGTAAGAAAGATAATGATACAATAACGATTAAAGTCGTAATAATTGCCAATCACAATATACTAGAATAGTATTTCATAAAAATCAACCCCTATGGAAAACAACATCAAATGCCCCCGCTGCGGACATGAATTTCAGGTAGAAGATGCCTTTTTTAATCAGGCAGAAAAATGTCTGAACCGGGATTAATCAGATTAATGGATTTCTCAGACCTTACTATTGCTGTTTAATAAATCTGAGAAATCTGCTTCAATCCAGGTTCAGACAATGGTTTTAATCTGATTAATCACGGTTCAGACAATGGTTTCAAATACAATACAAACATGATAACAGAGGAGTATAAATACAAAGATATAACCGGACGCATAATAGGTGCGGCAATGCGGGTTCATAAAGAACTTGGAAATGGTTTTCAGGAAGTAATTTACCAACGAGCTATAGAACTTGAGTTGCCATTTTTTGATTTAAAATTTGAAAGAGAGTTCGAAATGCCCGTTTATTATCGTAATCATCAAATTGGTACCCGCAGAGTTGATTTTCTAATTGAAGAAGTGATTTCATTGGAAATGAAAGCAATAATTAAACTAGAAGATGTACATCTGGCTCAAGCCATAAATTATTTAGAAGCATACAACATTGAAGTGGGTTTATTGATTAATTTTGGGAGCAAAAGTTTAGAAATAAAACGACTGATTAATACTAAGTTCGGTCGGCGTAATCCTTAAATCTGATTAAGCTAATAATACAGATTCTTTAAACAGCAATGGTAAGAACATAGAAAACAATTAATCAGATTCTCAGATTTGTTTCTGTAAATTTTAATTGGGTCTGCAAAATCCTTTAATCTGATGAATCCTGGTTCAGACAATGGCGCTCAAATAGTAAACGAATAAAGCAAATAATATGGAAAACAACATCAAATGCCCCCGCTGCGGACATGAATTTCAGGTAGAAGATGCCTTTTTTAATCAGGCAGAAGAAAAGATTAAGAAAGAATATGAGAAAAAGTTTGCTCAGCAGGCAGCTATTTTTTATAAGCAAAAAGAAGCTTTGGATTTAGAAAAAGAAGACTTTGAAAAGAAAAAAGAAAAAGAAAACGAGATTTTTAAAGAGCGGCTTGATAAAAAACTGGAAGAAGAAAAAATAAAGCTTAAAAAACTTACGGAAGAAGAATTTGAACTCAGAATAAAAGACTTGCAATCGGAAAACGAAAAACGTAAAGCCGAAAACAAAGAGTTGAAAGAAAAAGAACTCAGCCTGATGAAACGCGAAGCCCTGCTGAAAGATAAACAGGAAGAAATGGAACTGGAGTTTCAGAAAAAAATGCTGGAAAAAAGAGACGAAATAGCCGCCGAAATCCGTAAGAATGAGCAGGAAAAGAATGATTTAAAGATACGCGAGTTTGAAAAGAAATTCGACGACCAGAAAAAACTGATAGAAGAAATGCAACGCAAAGCCGAACAAGGTTCTATGCAATTGCAAGGCGAAGTTCAGGAATTGGCCATTGAAGAATGGCTTGCGGCACAGTTTCCATTGGATACCATAGAAGAAATTAAAAAAGGTGCCCGAGGTGGCGATTGCATTCAAATTGTAAACACGCGCACCCATCAAAATTGCGGCAGCATTTATTACGAAAGCAAGAGAACCAAAGATTTTCAGGCTAATTGGATAGATAAATTTAAGAATGATATACGCGAAAAAAGTGCCCATGTGGGAGTGATTGTTACTGAAGCCATGCCTGCCGATATGGACAGAATGGGATTGAAAGATGGCATCTGGATATGCTCTTTCGAAGAGTTTAAAGGCTTGTGTGGGGTGTTGAGAGAGTCGGTTATTCAGATAAGTAATGCCGTTAGCTCTCAGGATAACAAAGGAGATAAAATGCAGATGCTGTATGATTACCTCACAAGCAACACTTTTCGTTTACAGGTGGAAGCCATTGTGGATGGGTTCACTCAAATGCGCATAGATTTGGATAGCGAAAAAAGAGCCATGCACAGCATCTGGAAAAAACGCGAAAAACAAATAGAAAAAGTTACCATCAACACCATTGATATGCATAGTTCTATCAAAGGCATAGCAGGCAATGCCATTCAGGCAGTAAAATTATTGGAATTGCCCGAAATGAATGCGGAAGATGAAACGGATGGGGTTGCTTAGCTCCAACCCATTTTAAAGTTTTATTAATACGCACAACTACTATTGAAGAGAATTCTCTCTTTTAAACTTCAGTTTCTTACCCCTTTTTCAAATCCATAGCCTTCAGTTGAGTTGTGGAAATATCCTATTTTATATTGACAATAAACAATACTTTAATTTTACAATAAATCAGATTATGGCTAACTTTGTAAGTTCAATAAACAGTGGAGACCAGAAACCACTACAAACGGGGCGAAACCGAAAAGCCATAAGAGTAGGAATTTAAAAAGATGGTTTATGAAAAATTACAGATGGGTGTTTGGTTTTTTAGGTTTTATTGGAATCATGGGAATACCGGCATTGATAAAAGGCGATTGGAAAGAAGCACTATGGCTGCTATGGTTTATCTGGTTTCTTTATTTTATTCCTGCTAAGAAAAAGAAATAGGAGTTTGTGTTTTAAAGCGATACTCAATAGGGTTTGCTTTTTCTTCTTTTATTTGAAAAATTTCTTGGCTGAAATTTAGAAAAGGGTAATTTTGTCGCATATTACAAACCCAAAAGAGTAAGAACCTTTAAAACAAAATAAAATGAAAAAGACCTTAAATGTATTGTTGATATCCTTGCTGTTTGCCTTTGTGGCATGTGGCCCGAATCAGGAACAACTAAACAAAGAAAAAGCAAAACAAGATTCAATTGCAAAAGCAGCTATGGAGCCTCAGGATTTTAAAACATTTCTGACCGGATTTCTGAATGATGCAAAAGAAAAAAAGAATCAGAGCACTTACATTCATAAGGATATTGGAGTATATGTTTATACCAATCCTGGTGCTTTCTGTACTGCATCAAAAAGCACAAGCATGGCTGATATGGATAAGATAAAAGAGGTTGCTGTTGCTAATATTTTTGATAAAAAACCTAAGGGTAGTTTTTGCGAAGGTTATCCTGGCGAAAAAGATGGATTCTACTATGCTGAAATTACCAAAGATGAGATCCCTTCTTATTTTGATATGAATTCGCAAGGCGATAAAAAAGTGGTATTGCCAGCAAATCTGAATTACAAAAAGTTTATCAGAGTGAATGTTATCAGCAAAGAATACTTTAGTGTTGATTTGTATTTTGTTTGTATAGATACTACCTGGTATCTGATAGGACAGAGTTTTTGTGATTGCAGTGCTTAATCAATAAAAAGCTGTTAGGCACTAGGAATATTTTGATTTTTTTTACTATAAACTGCCGATTGTTGGTTAATGCAAATAAATAATTATTAATTTTGTAAAACTAAAACCTAAAGATATGGATAAAGCAAAATTTGTAAGATCGCTATCAATTGATGAGATTAACGAAATTATCGTTATTGCAAAATCAGAATTGGAACGAAGAGCTAAGAGAAATAAAGGACTTATAACAGAAAGACCTGTTTTGTTGCTAAAAGATTTTCTTGAAGAAGTAGAAATGCCAAAAAGAATAAGAAATATTTTAACAGCGGCCTATGATGAAGGGGTGTACTTTACGTTGAATGATATTACTTATTATAATTTCATCGCTCTCCAGCAAGTAGGCAACAGTACCTGGCCAATACTATTAAGAACCATAAAGAAAATGATAGAAGACAAAAAGTTTGAACCATGCCATGAGACGCTGATAAAGCATTTTAAAAAAGAAGGTAAAGGCTTTTTCTGGGTTGATTAATTGAAGCTTCTTTTTGGAATTTCTTTACTAAACGGGAGTTCCAAAATAAAAAATGCTATCTTATTCAATAAAAAAGAGGTTGTCAATAATTGGCAACCTCTTTTGTTTTTGTTAATATCTTCTGTTTACCAGATTCTTACTCTTAAGCTATCGGGCAACCACATTTTATCTCCTTGTTTAACTCCAAAGGCATCATACAACTCCTTCATATCGGATAATGGTCCGTTTACGCGGAATTTAGCAGGTGAATGTTCGTTGCTTTTTACCTGATTGGCTGTTGCTTCAGGACGTTCGTTTACCATCCATGCCAATGCATAACCGAGGAAAAATCTTTGTGCAGGTGTCATTCCGGCAATCATCTGATTCTTCTTATATTGTTCAGTTTTTTGAAAAGCTACATAAGCAAAAATAATTCCACCCAAATCGGCTATGTTTTCGCCTTGTGTCAATTCGCCATTGATGTGCAGGCTATCCACCGCAATATAACCATTGAATTGTTTTACAATCATTTTGGTTTTGGTGAAGAATTTGGTACTGTCTTCAGAAGTCCACCAGTTTTGAAGATTTCCCTGAGCATTGTATTTGCATCCCTGATCATCAAAACCATGAGTCATTTCGTGTCCGAAAGTTGCCCCAATGATAGAATAAAGCAATGCATCATCAGCCAGTTTGCCTTCGTAACCAGGCACAATAATATTACATCCCGGAATCACAATTTCATTGTTCGATGGATTGTAATAAGCATTGTAAGTTTGTGGTTGCATATCCCATTCGGTACGGTCAACCAGTTTTCCGTATTTGGCAATCATGTAGGCAGTTTCCCATTTGTTGGCTGCCATTACATTTTTAACAAAAGAAGTACGGTCGATTTGCATTGAACTTAAATCTTTCCATTTATCGGGGTAACCCACTTTCATAATAACCGCATTGAGTTTGGCCAAGGCTTTTTCTTTGGTAACAGAACTCATCCAATCCAGAGATTTAATACGTTCGCCAAAAACAGTTTTAATGGCATTGCCAATTTCAACGAGTTTTTCTTTTGTGCCTTTAGGCAGATATTCATCCACATACACCTGTCCGATTAATTCGCCCAAAAAGCCATCGGTAGATTCAACCACGCGTTTCCAACGGGGCTTTGGTTCCTCAATTCCACGTAAAGTGGTTGAATAGAAACTAAAGAATTCTTTATACGTTTTGTCGTCCATGTAGCGGGCAAGGTTTTTCACCAACTGATATTTGAGATAATCTTTCCATTGATCTAGGCTGTATGACTTAAGATATCCATTCATGGCTTTAAGAAACTCGGGTTGACCCACGATTACACTATCAACATTGTGTAAACCTACACCATCCATAAATAGTTTCCAGTCGATATTGGGAGTGAGTTCGCCGACTTGTTTAAAAGTCATTTTATTATAATTCTTCCATGGATCGCGTAAATCTTCACGTTTTCTGGAAGTCTGAGCGATAGCGGTTTCGAGTTTCATTAAGTTGGTAGCAGAAACTTCGGCCTTTGCCTTATCATATCCCATCAATAGGAAAGTAAGATTCAGATGATTGATAAACTTCTGGCGAATGGAAACTGCGCGTGCATCCATATCAAAATAATAATTGCGGTCGGGTAAACTCAATCCACCCTGACCCAGAAAAACAGCAATCTTGCTGCTCTTTTTATCATCCTGACCTACATAAAAACCAAACAATGGCGAACCTGCCACCATGTGAATGTATGAAGCTTCTTTTATAATACCGGGGATATCTTTCAAAGCATCAATGGCATCAAAATCGGTTTTTAAATCGGCCAATGCTTTTTTGTTGAGATTTACACTATCCATACCTGTAAAGAAGAAATCACCAATTTTTTGTTTGTTGCTTCCTTTAGGGGCATCTTTTATGGCTGCTGATGATTCGCAAACTTTACGAATCTGAGCATTGATGGTATCCTGAATCAATTGCCAGATGCCATTGCTTTGTTCGCTGGCAGGAATTGGGTTTTGCTTAAACCATTTGCCATTGGCATATTGAAAAAAATCGTCACCGGGTTTGGTAGTAGAATCGATGTGAGCAAGCAGGGCATCTTTCCCCTGATCTTTTTTAGGATGACAAGATGATAATCCTATGATGGTAAGGACTATCAACGTGGAAATTGAAAATAGTTTTTTCATTATTATTTTGATTGTCAGCGTTTAATTTTAATAGTTTTCTTCTCTGATTTGCATAAATGCCTTGGGATGCAAACAAGCAGGACAATTTTCCAAAGCTTTTTCTGATTCATACACATAGCCGCAGTTGAGGCATTTCCACCAGACTTTGCCATCTTTTATAAATACAGTGTCTTCCGAAAGACTTTGCAGGAGTTTCAGATAACGGCGTTCGTGTTCGGCTTCTACCTTGGCTATCATTTTATAAGCTGTTGCAATTTCAGGAAAACCTTCTTCTTTGGCTACTTCTGCGAAATGAGGATAGAGTTCGGTCCATTCTTCGTTTTCGCCTTCGGCTGCGGTTTTCAGGTTTTCTTTGGTGGTGCCAATGATTCCGGCAGGATACTTGGCAGTGATTTCTACTGCACCTCCTTCAAGGAATTTAAAGAAACGTTTTGCATGTTCTTTTTCCTGCAAAGAGGTTTCCACAAAAATATTGGCAATTTGCTCATAGCCTTCTTTGCGAGCTACGCTTGCAAAAAATTCGTAACGATTGCGGGCCTGAGATTCACCTGCAAATGATTTGAGCAGGTTTTGTTCTGTTTGAGTTCCTTTTAACGATTTTGTCATAATTATTTTAATTTTTAACTATTTGGCACTATTTTTAAAGAGATAAAATTCTTTTCAAGGGTTGTAAATCTTCGATCTTTTAATAATTCTGACAAAGTTAGTAATTACTGGATTATCTTAGGAGAAAATTGTAGAATAAAATGTTTTTGTTAGATGGAGAAGATTTAAGGGATGTTATTTAAGAGTGACGATGGAACGACTGAGAGTGACGGTGAAGTAGGAAAGAGTGACGATTAAGTAGGAAAGAGTGACGATTAAGTAGGAAAGAGTGACGCTTAAGTAGAAAAGAGTGACGGTGAAGTAGGAAAGGGTGACGATTAAGTATGAAAGAGTGACGGTGAAGTAGGAAAGAGTGACGGTGAAGTAGGAAAGGGTGACGGTGAAGTACGAAAGAGTGAAGGTGAAGTACGAAAGAGTGACGCTTAAGTAGAAAAGAGTGACGCTTAAGTAGAAAAGAGTGACGGTGAAGTAGGAAAGGGTGACGGTGAAGTAGGAAAGAGTGAAGGTGAAATACGAAAGAGTGACGATTAAGCAGAAAAGAGAGACGGTGAAGTGTTTGAAAGGGATAGTATCTTACCATGCTTAAATTGAAGACCTGTTTTCGCCCTATATTTGGATTAAATAGAGTAATTCGGTTTTAGCTAATCCTCTCTAATCATTACTTATACCTATACCGAATCATGATATTTCAATGCGCTGTACTCAAAAATAATCATTGAAAGACTCAATCTACTAGCATTCAATACATTTGTAATGCTCCAGTTCTCAATAAATTTAGTATTTTATGTATTGGTTATTTTTTTGGCCATTGTTTAATTGAACTTTTTTCTGACAGTTAACTAACATTTTTTCGTCTGTTTATTGAAAAGACAAATAGTGAAATACGTTATTGCAATTTATTAATGAGGTTTTTAAGTATTACTGTCGAAATAAAAACTTGATTTTCATTAAATTTAATGTATATTTAGAAAAACATTAATACTTTTGCAGCCTGATAAAATCATTTTCGATACTAATGTTGCAATAACAAATTAAATGAAAACAAAAACCATACTAGTAGTTGAAGATGATGCAATCTTAATAGAATTGCTTGCCCAAATAATTGAAAGTTGTGGTTATAAAGCCATTTGCATTTCATCTGCTGAAAAAGCACTGGAATGGCTAAAAATCCATACACCATTATTCATGATATTAGACTACAGTCTTCCTGATATAAATGGGGCTGAGTTTATTACAAAATTAAAATTTCAAAAACCAACAATACCTCCTTTTATTGTGACTACCGGACATGGGGACGAGCGCATTGCAGTGACAATGATGAAATTGGGTGCCATTGACTATGTGGTAAAAAACAACCAATTTCTCAAAATATTGCCAATATGCATCAATAGGGTTGCTAATGAAATTAATAATGAGAGGGCATTAAAACGTTCAGAACTTGCTTTACGCGAATCAAATAAATTCAATAAGCAAATTATACAGAGTGCAAATGAAGGTATAATTGTTTATGATGCGGACATGAAATATCTTGTTTGGAACACCTTTATGGAAAAATTGTCGGGAATATCGGCCGACAATATAATTGGTAAGCATCCTTTAGACGTATTTCCATTTTCTAAAGATGTAGGTTTGATCGAAAATATAGCCAAAGCATTGAACGGAGAAGCTTGTAATGAAATAGATTTTCCGTTTTATGATTCTGTTTCCGAAAAGTCATATTGGACATCCGACAAAACTGCACCCCTATTTAATACACAAGGTGAAATCATCGGAGCCATAACCACCGTGCGCGACATCACCGAACGTAAGTTCTCTGACGAAGTGATTCAATCTTATAAAATTGAACTTGAAAGGCAGAACGAAGAGTTGGTTGATGCCAATGAAAAACTTAAGGTTTCTATTGATAAATATACAGAGCTATATGATTTTGCACCTTTGGGATATTTTACAATTTCAAAAGAAGGTGAGATATTGGAATCAAACTTAAGAGGTGCTGATATGCTCGGAAAAGAACGTTCGAAGATTCAATACAATGTGTTTAGTATTTTTATTTCCGAAAAAACAAGACCTGCTTTTAGCTGTTTTCTTGAAGAGGTGTTTAACTCTACTGTTAAAATTTCGTGTGAATTAGAAATAGAAACAAAAGGTAAAAAACCTTTATTTGTTTTGATAGAAGGAATCGCTATCGAAACAGGCGAACGTTGTTTGCTTACTGCTACCGATATCACCAAACGAAAATTTGCTGAAGATTTGGTGCTGGAATCTAAAGAATATTTGGACGAAATTATAAATTCAATTGCGCTTCCGGTTTTTGTAAAAAATGATAATCATGCATTTTGCCTGGTAAATAATGCATTTTGTGAGTTTCATAAACGTGAAAGAGATGAACTTATTGGCAAAACTGGCTATGAATATTTCCCCAGAGAACAATACGCTGTTTTTATAGCCAAAGATAATGAAGTATATGCCACAGGAAAAGAAAATACAAATGAAGAATTTATTACAGACGGGTTTGGATTTACCCGAACCATTGTAACTAAAAAAACATTATACACAGATGCTTTTGGCAATAGATTTCTTGTGGGTGTAATAAATGACATTACCGAGAGTAAATTGGCAGAAGAAATAGTTAAGGAAGCAAAAAATTATTTAGAAAAAATTATTAACACCATTGCCTCTCCAATTTTTGGGTTAATTCTTTTTTTGAGGTGCTAAGAAAATATAAAATACTACTTTTGGATAA